>JANXRO010000391.1 GCA_025356765.1 Hyphomicrobiales bacterium
TAGATTGACACTTTAAGGTGTTGGCTCTATCTTTTTTTGATGTCCAATTCGCTTGCTTCACCCACAGTTTCTTCAACTCCAAGTTTGCGTGCAAGCCTTGAATTGCTCAAGCCCGTTACGTGGTTTGCGCCCATGTGGGCCTATGGTTGCGGCATTGTTTCTTCGGGCGTTTCTGTCAGCGATCATCTGTGGACATTGCTTGCCGGCATAGCGCTGTGTGGGCCACTTGTGTGTGGAACATCACAGGCTTGCAATGATTGGTATGATCGCCACGTTGATGCCATCAATGAACCGCATCGCCCCATTCCCTCTGGCCGTGTGCCCGGGCACTGGGGGCTTTACATCGCGCTGGGTTGGACAGTTGTTTCCTTGGCTGTTGCATTTTCGCTGGGGCTTTGGGTTTTTTACTGCACAATTTTTGGCCTGCTTGTGGCTTGGGCTTATAGTGCGCCACCCTTGCGGTTGAAGATGAATGGCTGGTGGGGAAACAGCGCCGTTGGCCTGTGCTATGAAGGCTTGCCGTGGTTTACAGCCGCTGCCGCCATGTTGGCCGCAAGGCCGCCCAACGAAATTTTGATGCTGGCGCTGCTTTATAGTTTGGGGGCGCATGGCATTATGACATTGAATGATTTTAAAGCCATTGAGGGCGACAGGCAAATGGGCATTGCGTCTTTGCCTGTGCAGCTTGGGCAAGCCAATGCGGCCAAGCTTGCTTGTGTTGTTATGGCCCTACCCCAAGTTATCGTGGCTGGCCTTTTATCGCATTGGAACCGGCCGTTTTATGCTGGCCTTGTTGCCATATCGCTGGGCCTGCAAGTCCTTTGCATGATGCGCTTGGTGGATGATCCAAAAAAATATGCGCCTTGGTATAATGGCACAGGCGTTACACTTTATGTTTTAGGCATGTTGGCTTCGGCCATTGCCATTCGCGGGGGGCTTTGATGCCTATAAAGACTTTGGGCTGGCTTGGCATCGCGCGGTTTGGATTGGCGCAAGCGTCATTGGGCTCTATCGTTGTTCTCACCACAACCACAATCAATCGTGTGATGGTGGTCGAACTTTCAATGTTGGCCATTATCCCCGGCCTTTTGGTCGCTTGGCATTATGGCTTGCAGGTTTTGCGACCACGTTGGGGCCATGGCTCAGACAATGGCGGAAAACGCACACCGTGGATTATTGGCGGCATGGCAACATTGGCTGTGGGTGGCTTTCTTGCCGCTGTTTCAGTGTGGCTTGCATCCAACTTTTATTGGGCAGGCTTAACGCTGGCCACGGTTGCATTTACATTGATCGGCGTTGGTGTTGGTGCGGCTGGCACATCGCTTTTGGTGTTGCTTGCCGAAACTGTAAAGCCTGAACGCCGCGGCGCTGCGGCCACCGTTGTGTGGACGATGATGATCATGGGCTTTATTTTAACCACCGTTGTTGCGGGCCGGTTTCTTGATCCGTTTTCCATGCAAAGGCTTGTAGCCATTGCGGGTGTTGTCACCGGGCTTGCGTTCCTCATCAGCGTGCTTGCTGTGTGGGGCATTGAAGCCAAATATGCTGAGAAAACTGTTGCCAAGCCTGAAGCAGAAAAGGTGAATTTCGCAGATGCTTTAAAAGATGTTTGGCAAGATATTGATGCGCGGCGTTTTGCAATTTTCGTATTTATTTCCATGGTGGCCTATAGCGCGCAGGAATTGATTGTTGATCCTTTCGCTGGCTTCTTATTTAATTTCACGCCGGGCCAATCCACCTCACTTTCGGGCACGCAACACAGCGGCGTTTTGATGGGCATGATTTTGGTGGGCGTTGCATCATCATTTGCAGCGCGCGCCAAAGCTTTGGCTTTGCGCAACTGGACGGTTGTTGGCTGCGTGCTTTCAGCCTTGGCATTAACGGGCTTGGTGGGCGCTGCTATGGTGGGGCAGGCTTGGCCTTTGAAACAAAATATTTTTGCTTTGGGCTTTGCAAATGGCATGTTTGCTGTGGCTGCTATTGGCTCCATGTTCAGCGCTGCCGCGGGGCAATCATCGCGTGAGGGCATTCGCATGGGGTTGTTTGGCGCATCGCAAGCCATTGCCTTTGCAGCGGGTGGCTTTCTGGGAACAATCACCGTTGATATTTTAAAGGCCTTCACGCATTCCAATGCCATCAGCTATGGCAGCGTGTTCGGCTTGGAAGCGGGGCTGTTTATTGTTTCAGCGTTTTTAGCATTGCGCATTGGTGCGCCTCAAAAATCAACCGCTGCAAATCTTGTTTTGGCGGCACAACCATGAATGAAACATTTGATATTATCATCGTTGGCGGCGGGCCTGCGGGTGCCACCACGGCGCAACTTACCGCCAAGGCAGGCAGACACGTTTTGTTGCTTGATAGGGCTGGCCGCATCAAACCATGCGGCGGCGCTGTTCCGCCACGGCTGATCCGTGACTATGAAATTCCCAGCCATCTGATTGTGGCACGCATTGATGCCGCACGCATTGTTTCCCCATCGGGAAGGCTTGCGCATATGCCGGTTGATGGCAGTTATGTTGGCATGGTTGACAGGCAAGACTTTGATGAATTTTTGCGCTGCCGCGCCGCTGAAGCTGGTGCCACCCGTGTGACGGGAACCTATACCAATTCAACCCGCGATGATGACGGCGTTTTACGCATTCACTATGAATTGAAAGACGGCACAAAAGATTCGGCCCGCACCAAACTTGCTATCGGCGCTGATGGTGCCTTATCGAAACTGGGCCGCGACCATATTGCTGACGCGCATAAAACCAAGTTGGTTTTTGCCTATCATGAAATTGTGGAAAGGCCTGACGCAGCTGAAACCTATGCGGAAGATCGATGTGATGTTTATTACAACGCGCGCTATTCGCCAGATTTTTATGCTTGGGTTTTTCCGCATGGCAAAACCGCAAGCATTGGCACGGGCAGCGCACATAAAGGTTTTGCGCTGCGTGAAGCCGTTGCAAAGTTAAGGCTTGATGCGGGTTTGGCCGATAGCAAAACTCTTCGCAAAGAAGGTGCGCCCATTCCTCTAAAGCCTTTGAAACGTTGGGATAATGGCAAAGACGTTTTGCTGGCTGGCGATGCCGCTGGTGTTGTGGCACCTGCATCTGGCGAGGGCATTTATTATGCCATGTTGGGCGGCGAGTTAGCGGCCGATACTGCGTTGACATTTTTAAAGACCGGCAACGCGAAAGATCTTCTGCTGGCGCGCAAACGCTTTATGCGTGCGCATGGCATGATTTTTCGCGTGCTTGGTGTGATGCAACATTTCTGGTATGGCAGTGATGCAAGGCGCGAGCGTTTTGTAAGCATGTGCCGCGATAAAGACGTTCAACGCTTAACGTGGGCTGCTTATACCGAAAAGAAATTACAAAAGGCCGGAGCAATGGCACACGCAAGAATTTTCTTCAAAGACATGGCCCATCTTTTGGGAATTGTTGCGCCGTGATTCCAACCACCCCGTTTTATCAGGCATTGCTGGGCGGCATTTTATTTTGCACAGTGTTGGGTGTGGCCGGTGGTCTTTTGACCAAGCTTTCGCCGTGGTATTATAGCTTGCGCCAACCCGGTTGGAAGCCACCGGATTGGGCGTTTGGCCCGGTGTGGACAAGTATTTTTATCTGCCTCAGCTTTGCTATTGCCTATGCGTGGGAAGGTGCCACTTCGGGCCAACGCATTGCAATTTTGGCGGCGCTTTTTATCAACGGCGCATTGAACATTTCCTGGAGTGCTTTGTTCTTCACCATGCACAAACCTAGCTTGGCTTTTTATGAGTTGATTTTCTTTTGGTTCAGCGTTGCTGGTTTGATTGTTGTTTTGGGCGGCGTTTCAAAAACCTCTCTGCTGTTGTTGCTGCCTTACATCATATGGGTGACGATTGCTGGTGTTCTGAACTACAGCATTGTTCAGTTGAACCGATGATGATGCTTGATGAACTTGTTGGGTCTGCTGCAATTACGGCAGTGATCTTGGCAATTTTAGCAGCAGAGGCACTTTTCTATATTTTCTATTTCAAACGGCTGCGCAGCATGTTGCCAACTTTGGCGGCGGGCGCTTGCCTTGTGTTGGCCTTGCGTGCGGCATTGTTGCACCATGATACAACTGAGATTGCGGCATTTTTGGCAACGGGTTTTGTATTTCACCTGTTGGAGGTTCGGGCATGGTTGAAAATGTCAAAACACCTGCCACAGTAACCAAACTTAAGCGTGGGCTTGATGGCGACATCGAACAGCGCAAGAAAGACCATATCGAGATTATTTTATCGGGCGCTGCCCGGCATACTGAAGGAAACGGCTTTGACGCATTGTCATTTGTGCACAATGCTTTGCCTGAACTTGATTTTAATGAGATTGATCTTTCAACCACGTTTTTGGGCAAAACCTTAAAGCTGCCCTATCTTGCATCGTCAATGACAGGTGGCCCCGATCAGGGTGGCGTTATCAACCGCAATATTGCTGAAGCGGCGCAAGCTATGGGCTTTGCCATGGGTGTTGGCTCACAACGCATTGCATTGGGCGGCGGCAGTGGCCACGGCTTAAACCGCGACATTCGCCGCGTGGCGCCTGATATTGCGCTTTATGCAAATTTAGGCGCTGTGCAATTTGTTCAAGGCATGAACGTTGATGACGCACGCCGCGCTGTTGATGCCATTTCAGCTGATGCTCTAATTTTGCATCTCAATCCATTGCAGGAAGTTTTACAGCAAGGCGGCGACGTGAACTGGAAAGGCGTGTTGGCCGCCATGGAAATGGTGTGCCGCCATGTTGGTGTTCCCGTCATTGCCAAAGAAGTTGGTGCTGGCATCAGCGTTGATGTGGCAAAAAGACTTGCAGACATTGGCGTGGCCGCAATTGATGTTTCAGGCTCTGGCGGATCAAGCTGGGCTGCCGTTGAAGGCCTGCGCCGCGCCGATGCCCAAGGGCAAAGCTTGGGCGAGATTTTTCGCAACTGGGGCCTGCCCACGGCGCATTGCCTGCATGCTGTGCACAAGGCCTTGCCTGCCATGCCATTAATTGCATCTGGCGGTATTCGTGATGGATTGGATGGTGCCAAGGCCATTCGACTGGGCGCAAATCTTGTGGGCCAGGCGGGCGCATTGTTGCGCGCCGCAACTTTAAGCACCGAGCAGGTGATCGCTCACGTTGCCGTTTGGGAGAAGGCTTTGCGCGTTGCGTGTTTTTGCACAGCCTCACAAAATGTTAATGTTTTGAGGCAAGCGCCAATTGATCGATTGGTATTTGATCCATAAATATTTTGTTGCGTAAAAATGACTGATCCATAAATAATCCACAATTTTACACTAGAAAAAAATCATAACATTCAGACGAGGACTCTATGACAAACACTTTCAAGACGGCACTTCTGGCTTCTGCCATGATCGTTTCAGCAAGCCTCTCAGCATCTGCTGCCGAACACATTATCAACCTGTTGAACAAGGGTGCCGATGGCACTGTTATGGTTTTTGAACCGGGTTTTGTGCGCGCCGCTGTGGGCGACACCATTAAGTTTGTGCC
The DNA here is from genome assembly GCA_025356765.1 of Hyphomicrobiales bacterium. Lineage (GTDB taxonomy): Bacteria > Pseudomonadota > Alphaproteobacteria > Rhizobiales > Aestuariivirgaceae > Aestuariivirga. Next base: position 5,502 of record JANXRO010000391.1, read on the forward strand.
CGTAGACAAGGGCCACTTTGTTCAAAATCTTCCTGGCTTGTGGCCAGAAGGTGTGGCCGAAGTTAAAGGCAAAGTCAGCGAAGAACTGGTTGTGAAAGTGGATAAGGATGGTTTTTACGGCTTCAAGTGCGCGCCGCATTATCCAATGGGCATGGTGGCCTTGGTGCAAGTTGGTAACGCGCCTGTAACCGATGCAATTAAAGCCATTAGCGTTCCTGGCCCTGCTGCCAAACGCATCGCAGCTGATTTGGAATTGGCCGCGAAGCCTTAATTTCAATTCATCTCAATTTCGAAACGCTCAGCTCGTTGCTGGGCGTTTTTTATGTGCGCAAAAGAAATCCCAGCAGACACGAGATCTGCTGGGGTGCCGGAAGGCAGTTTTCGCGGAGCTTTTCGAGGGCGATCAGCTCCACATAATGCTGCAAAGTTTTATTTTGGCAGTGGAACAGTCATATCATAAGGCGCACCGTTCGAGAGACCGTGCTTAATGCCCCAGCTATACCAATCATCCACAACAGTGCCGGTGAGAAGAATGCCGATGCCGCCTGCAATTGGGCAAAGCACCGCGAACCACCAAGCCCAACGATGGATCGATTCCATGGTTGCGTTAAAACCCATCGTCCAGCGCCAGAATAAGGCGGCACGTTCAGAAGCGGTGCCACGATCGACGATCTGTTCAATTTCGCGTTCTCCACCGTAACGCGACACTGCAAGAATTGTTGCAGCATGCATGGCGAACAAAAGAGCAGAGCCATAAAGGAAGGCAATCGAGATCATATGGAACGGGTTGTAGAATAAGTTACCATGGCCAACCGAGAAGTTGTTGGTCCATTCCAAGTGAGAGAAGATGCCAAACGGCACAGCTTCACTGAAATTTCCCATCAACAGCGGGCGCAAGAAACCCAGAACCAAGAACAACCAGATCGCTGCGGCAAAAGCATAAGACACATGTGTGCCCATGCCTAAAGCCCGCGCGCGGCGATAGGTGCGCAACCACCACATCAGCACAGATGCTGTGAGGAAGAAGCCAGCCATTTGCCACCAGCCGCCCTCGTTCAAAGGCGCCAATGCCAAACCATATTTTGCCGGCGGCGGATCCAGCGTGAGCCAGAAGAACCGCTTGAGGAACTGAATGGGGCTCCAATGAACCGAAGCCAACATATTCAAGCCAATAATTTCAAACGCCACAAATCCGCAGATCAATGAAGCCATGCCCAGAAAGCCAAGATAAAATGGGCCTATCTGTGCATCACCAATTTTGCCCATTAAGCGGCTGAAAAATGGTGTGCCTTGACGTGTGAAGTTGGTGTGCTTGAGAGGCAAACCCATATCAGCCGGACCGTGAATTTGAACCCGCGTAAAGATGTTTTGATATTCGTACATGAATGCCTCCCGTTAAGACCAAATTGGCAGTTGAAGCCACCAGTTCCACCATTCAGGCCAGCTGCCAGAATAAAGTGGGCCGCTGATGATGATGCAAATGGCACCCCAGAATGCAGCGCTCAGTGCGATGAAAAGTCCAAGCCTGTGAATGCCAAGTGTGCCAATTGAATAGCCGATGAAATCACGGAAATAAGAATTCTCATGTTCTGCTGTTTTAACTGGTTCACCCTTTTGCGGGTTGGTTGCTGACAAGATCAAAGATCCATGCAGCGCCAAGGCCAAGCAGGTTGTGAAGAAGAAACTGACAGCAATCATATGCGCCGGATTGTAATGGAAATTTGCATATTGATAACCAGTGTTCGACACCCATTCCAGATGGCTCATAAAGCCATAAGGAAAACCATTGCCCCAAGCGCCCATTAAAATGGGGCGGAAAATGTTCAATGTGCAAAAAGCAAAAATGGCAACACCAAAAGCAATGGGCACGTGAAAGCCCATGCCCAGCTTGCGGCAAATTTCAGCCTCGCGCAAAGCCCAAGACACAAAGGCACCAACTGCACAGAAAGTGATCATTTGCCAAAAGCCGCCAAATTTCAAAGGGGCCAATCTCAGGCCATAAGAAACATCTGGGGGTGCAATGTTAATTTGAAGCGGGTTCCACGTGGCGCCTTGCGAGGCCGCATAAAGGATCATCGCGATGCCGATTAGCGTGAAGAACATGCCTGTCACACCAAAAAAGCCCACATAGAAGGGACCGACCCAAAAATCAAAAAGGTCTCCGCCGAGCAACGTTCCGCCGCGGACGCGATATTTTCTTTCAAAGCTCAGCATTGCCATCGCAACTCTCCGAATTCAAAGTGAAGGGAAGTCTGCGGGCAGCCAGCGTACTGGACTGCTCGCAGAATGTGAGTGCTGGCAATTAAGCAAGCATCTCAGTTGTTTGAACATCCAAGAATGCTGCTTTGCGAGGTCCTTCAATCCAGTTGAAGCGGCTCGTTGACAACAAAATGAAATGGATGATGATAGCCAGTACGAACAAGAAGGTGAACAAAGCCACCAGCGTGCGTCTGGGATCGAACATTAGCCACATGCGCCACATGTTTTCTCTCCTCAAACCATTTCCGCCGTGGGCAGATATGCACCAGGCAGGACGTTTTCTATTTGTGATGTTTTGTAACCGTCGACTCCTGGGAGCCAAGGACGCCACTGCCACACGAGGAAATGCGCAATAATCGCAATTACTGTGAAGGCGATGAAGCTCTTGACGAAGATCCCATGGAATTCTTGGGCTTCTGCTTCTGTGAGGCCTGACAAGCTGCCAGACCGGTTATTATCAGCCATGTTTGATACTCCGGCTGGGGGCATTACTGCCCCTATTACCCCGACAATCCTCGGAGCGAGATTTCATCCAGTCTCCCAGATGAAAGGCGAACCGTTTAACCTTCACATGAAGGCAAACGGAATAGAGTTATAGGCAGCGCTGAGCGTTGCTGAGAAAAGCGAACGTTGATCACGCCCCCAGTTCCACGGCATCACGCGCTTTAAAACAGTGGTCACAAGAAAAACTGGAAGCGTGAAGGCCAGAAGAAACTTGAACGTAACTTCGCCTTCTCTGCGTCTATGTTTCATTGTTGTGCTCATGATTTTATTTCCTTCCTAAACGCCAGCCAGCATGCCGCTGGCGGTTAATACATCTTGTTCTTCAACGCGGGTCGCGGCGGCCGTTCGTGCCAAACGTTCAGCACTGTCACGCAATTTTTTTGCTGCAGAAATGCGCACCAATATGGGTTGCTTTTCGACAATTTCGTCGAGCATGGCGCGGGCCTTGTCGCTCCAATCAATCATGCGGTGGCTGGCTGCTGGGGTTGGATCAACCTTGTCCAAATCAGTGCCCAGCGGAATTATGTTGAACAACATATCAAACAGACCGTTGCACACTTCTTGAATAATATAGGTGGCACCCGCATAACCCATGAAAGGTGTGCCTGTGTGCCGGCGAATGATGGCACCGGGAAATGACGCCGGAATATAACCGCATTTGGCACCCGCTTCAGCGGCATACATGCGTTCATTGAAAGAGCCGAACAAAATCAACGGTGGCTTTTCTTTGATCATTTGGCGCACCGCGGCATTATCAGTTTTCTGGCCCGCAAGACGCGACACTGCAAAATTGCACGGCAGGCCCATTTCGTCTTCCAAGAAATTGCGCACACCGCGTGCATAAGTTTCACTGGCCACAATGCCAAAACTTGCTGTGCCAAAAAAATCTTGCGTGACAGAGCGCCACAAATCCCAGAGCGGCTTTATTGTTGTGTGTTTTTCACGTTCAATGAACGGTTCAGGATCAAGCCCCAACAGCTCGCCCAAGGTGCGCAAAAATTTCGTGGTAGAATGAAGCCCGATTGGCGCTTGCAGATATGGCCTGTCTAATTGCTCACACAGCTTGCGGCCAAATTCGCGATACATGCAAATGTTCACGTCAGCATTGGCAAGTTTAGGAACATCGGCCAAATGGCTGCCCATGGGGAATGACAAATTAATATCCGCACCGATGCCTTCAACCAACCTTGTAATTTCGGCAATGTCGGAAGCTGAATTGAAGGTGCCATAAATTGAACCCAAGATATTCACGCGGGGGCGTTCACCGTCTACTTTAGGCTTCCTAATAGTCGCGTTCTTTTTCTTGGCACCAAATTCTGTCCACAACCACATCAAGGCACGATCGGCGCATTGCCATTGATCTTCATCAATGGTGCGGGGCAGAAAACGTTGAATGCCTGTGCCTTGGGGGGTGACACCGCCACCGATCATTTCGGCAATAGAGCCTGTGACAACGACCGATGGCAAGCCAGGATCAAGCGTTTTATGGGCACGGCGCATGGCACCTTCAGTGCCGTGTTGGCCAAGCTCTTCTTCACCAAGGCCGGTGACAACGATTGGGAGTTCATGCGGCGGCAAAGCGTCTGTGTAATGCAATACGGATGTGACGGGCAGGTTTTCGCAGCCCACGGGGCCATCGATAATGACCTGCAACCCTTTGATAGCGGCGAACACGTAAACTGCGCCCCAATATCCACCTGCTCTATCGTGATCAAGAACCAGCATGGCTATGTTCCCACCGATTCTTCAGACTTGGCTTTGGCCGCCAACATGCCTGCATATTTCTTTTTAAACTCTGGCCGATCAACTGGCACATCGCGCCAAATGCCTGAAGCATGGCCTGAACCCACACCTTCAAAAAAGTTGCTCATCGCATCAAAGCGATGTTGATTACCAATGGCGGCCATGATCACTTGGGCAAGCGAACCAGCGCCAGCTGGGCCCATCAATGGCCGTGCGGAAATCAAATTGGTGAAATACAAAGAAGGAATGGAAAGGGCCTTGGCCTTTTGCACAACAGGCGTTGTGCCAATGGCCAAATCGGGCTTGTGATCAAGCATGGCCGCAATATCATTTTCCAACGATGCCCTGAATTGCACATGAACGCCACGTTCTTCCAGCCAGATGCGATCAGGATCAGACCATACTGTGCGTGGGCATGCGGTTCCCACATAAGGAACATCAGCGCCGCTTTCGATCAACAACCTGGCCACCAAAAGCTCAGAACCTTCATAGCCTGAAAGCGTGATGCGCCCTTTGATTGGCTTTGCTGCAAGTGCACCTTTGATGGCTGGCAGAATTGCATTTTGGGCAGCAGCGCGGGCTTCAGCTGAAATGCCACAAGTTTTGCCGATGGCTTCAAGCCAATCGGCCGTGCCGTCATATCCAACGGGAGCAGAGCCCACCACGCTACGGCCAGCGGCTTCAAATTCGCGGATGCTGGCTGTGTAAAACGGATGGATTGCGGCCACGGCGGCGCAATCAAAGGCGGCAAACAATTCGCGCCATTCACGTGTGGGAACAACAGGGCCAGCGGCCAAGCCCATGGGGGCCAACATGCGGCCGATCATAATGGGATCAACCGGGAACATTTCGCCCAACATGGTGATCGTGGGCAATTCAGATTTGGTCTTAGGCCGCGCAACGGGGCCAGAGCGAATTTCGCCCGCGGCATATTTCAACATGGCGCCCGAAAGAACATCCTTGGCTTCAGCATGTGTGGGCACACCAAAGCCTGGAACATCAATGCCAATGATGCGAACGCCGTTTATTTCTTTGGGCAACAATTGCAGCGGCACACCAGATGCCGTTGGCACACAAAGATTGGTGATGACGATGGCATCATAATCTTCAGGCTTTGCCATTGCAAAAACGGCTTCGCGAATGTCTTCAAACAGCTTGCCTGTGACCAGTGTTTCAGAGTTGAAAGGCACATAGCCGACACTGCGTTTTGCACCATAAAAATGCGAGGTGAAGGTTAGCCCATAAACACAACAGGCCGAGCCTGAAAGAATTGTCGCCGTGCGGCGCATACGCAAACCCACGCGCAGCGAGCCAAATGCCGGGCACATGCTTTGGGGTTGGTCATGCGGGCCGATGGGATAGTCCTTAGCATATTGTTCCAGTGTTTCAGATTTGCCAGCTTTGGCTGCTGCTTCGCGCAATTCAACTTTATTGTTGCATGCGCCTTCAGCATTTGGTGCAGCAGGTGTTGATGCAACAGGGGCTGCTGGCGCTTCTTGCGCTGGCATTTTTCCCGTTGTGTCAATCACTGTTGTCATTGCCATCAAACCGTTTCGTAAATCACTTCGAGTGAGGTTTTTTGCGTGAGTGTTCCGCCGCACATATCTTCTTGGCTTGCGGGCTGCAGAACCACATTGCGGCCTGTCACATCACTGGAGAACAGTCCAAGCAAACCATCTTGCGTCAACGGATTTGGCCGCATGGGCTGGGCTTCACCCACATTGATGGCCAGCATTTCAAACAAGGGGCCCCATTCACTGGTGTTGGTTCCGATGATTTCATAGTTGGCTGATTTTTTGCGAATATCATCATTCGCAGGAATGGATGCTAAAACCGGAATGCCAACTTTTTCAGCAAAGGCTTGTGCCTCGCCCGTGCCGTCATCCTTATTGATCACAATTCCGGCCACGCCAACATTGCCGCCCAGTTTGCGGAAATATTCAACGGCTGAACACACGTTGTTGGCCACATAGAGTGATTGCAAATCGTTTGAACCTACAACAATAACTTTCTGGCACATGTCGCGCGCGATGGGCAGGCCAAAGCCGCCACACACCACGTCGCCTAAGAAATCCAGCAACACATAATCAAAGCCCCATTCATGGAAGCCCAATTTTTCTAGCAATTCAAAACCGTGAATAATGCCGCGCCCGCCGCAACCGCGCCCCACTTCAGGGCCACCGAGTTCCATGGCGAAAACACCATCGCGCTTGAAGCACACATCGCCAATTTTAACTTCTTCGCCAGCAAGCTTTTTCTTGGCAGATGTTTCGATAATTGTTGGGCACGCCTTGCCGCCAAACAAAAGTGATGTTGTATCGCTTTTGGGATCACAACCAATCAGCAACACGCGCTTGCCGGATTGGGCCATCATGTAAGACAGGTTGGCCAGCGTGAAGCTTTTGCCAATACCGCCCTTGCCATAAATGGCAATCACTTGCGTTTCTTTTTTAATTTCGCCTGTGTGAACAGGATCTGGCTCTATTGCAGCTTCAGCTCTCAATTGTTCTGCGTCCGTTAAAAAATTATGGTTGAGAGAATTCATTGAAAACTTCTCCAATCCAGCACCATTTTCAGACACTCGATGTTGTTAAATGCAGTTTCATAAGCGGTGGCGGCATTGTCTGCCGTGGTGCGATGGGTGATCAAACCATCGAAGGAAAGCTTGCCATTGGCAAAAAGCTCAAGTGCTATTTGCAGATCTTTAGGTTCCCATTGGGCGGCAATGCGAATTGAAGCCTCACGCATAAAAGCGGGTGGGAAAATAAAATGCAGCGGCGCAGAATAAAACCCGGCTAGAATAACTTCGCCGCGCTTGGCCAAGTGGCTCATGCAACGATCAAGAATGTTTGTGTCGCCACTGGCATCAACGATGCACGCATAATCTTTGCGCGTGTCAGCTGCGGGATCAATAACAGTGTAACCAGTAGCACCGCTTTGGCGCTGCGGGTTGGTTTCCCACACTGTGGGTGTGCCGCCCAAGGCCATAGTGATGCGCGCAATCAAGCGCCCAACAACGCCGTGTCCAATAATCAATTCCGGCAGTTTGCCCAAGGCCACAGCGTGATGTGCAGTTGCGGCCAATGCCAACAGCGTTCCGTTTTCACCCATTTGCTCATTAATCTTGGTGAGCTTTGCAGGGTGAATTGCGATGCGGCTGGCAGCGCCGCCAAAAAGGCCACGCACCGCGCCATAACAATTGGCACCGGGCACATAAACCAAATCGCCTTCTGCAAGGCCAGAATTGGGGGGAGCAGTGGCTACGCGGGCAACAGTTTCATAACCCGGCACAAGGGGATACCCCATGCCCGGAAAGGCCGGCATGTCACCGGTCCAGAGCAAGCGCTCTGTGCCGGTGCTTATGCCGCTGAAGTTCACATCCACAATGGCGTGGGGTCCATCAGGCTGAACCAACGGAAGAGATTGAAGGGCTAAGTGACCGGGAGACGTAAATACGACTGCTGTGGTGTTTGTCACTAGTTTCCTCCCTTCCCCGAAAAGGTGCTGCGAGTCTCATTTTTAAGACTTCTTATAGTGTAAGCTTAACTTGACACTTTTAATTGTCAATGTCTTTTTACAAGGATTGTGTCAGGTTTGGTGGAAAGTCATCAAGCCCGTGATCAAAGGCATATTGGTTTGCCAGATTTTGGCGCGGCCAAAACCAGCTTGGGCAGCAAGCGCGGTGATTTCTGCAGGGGTTCGAGTACGACCCTGCCCCATGGCCGCGAAATAAAGATTGAAATAAGCGTCTGTCACCTTGGCATTGGCATGGGTGCCCGCAAAAGGCTCAGCAATCAGCAAAGTTGTGGTGGGAGAGCTGGCTGCTCTGACATTGCGTAAAATCTTCAAAACCACGTCATCATCATGGTCATGCACCACGCGGATCAACGAAATCAAATCCATACCCAATGGCAATGGCCCGAACCGAAAATCGCCGGGGTGAAGCGCCACATTTGGTTTGTCTTTTGCTAAATTTACAACACCAGGAAGATCAAACAGATTCAATTTCAGATGTGGATAACGTTGCCCGACTGCCTCTAAAAATGCGCCAGACCCACCGCCCACATCAAGAATATTCTGGTGTTTGCCGAAATTATAACTGCCCAGAATTTGTGCCGCCACAGCCTGTTGTGATGCTGCCATCAATTCAGAATAGGCTTTTTTGTCCGACTCACTGTCGTCATAAGTCCAATAGCTTCGCAAACCATCGCTGGCTGATTTGCCCTGCAACATGGCCACGGGGTCTTCAAGGTCTCGGTAAAAGAATTTGTGATGTTCAACAAAGCGCATGATCCAGGGCTGGCCCAACAATGCAGCACCTTGCGCGCCCAAAAACACATGGGTTTTATCCATAGCCAAAATATCCAAAGCCACCGCGGCGCGCACCAGAAGTTCAGTCTTGCTTTTGCTCAACCCAATTTTGGAAGAGAGCTGATCAATCGAAATTCCTGATTGCCCCACGTGTTCCAACACACGCAAAGTCACACAGGCATAAAGCACCTGCGAATATGAAAAACCCGCTAACAGATTGAATAATTGGCGAGATTTTGCGCGCGCCACAGGCCTTGTGAGCGGAAAGCGTTGCGCAAAAGCCAGAAATTTGGGGTCTGCCAGAAGCCTGTTGCGAAACCGCAGAAAAAAATTAGGCAGCGCCACGGTGCAGCTGTTTTGGAACCATGGCACGAGAAACCGCAACAATTTGTTGGCCTAAAGCGTGGCGGCCCTGACATTCTGGAATGGCATCCACCACGCGGGCCAATAAATTTTCCAAATGTTGTGTCGCGCCTTCAAAGCCCAATGTGGAAACCATGTTGGGAAGGCCGTGCGCCGCATCTTGTCCAGTGGGTTTGCCCATGTCGCCTGAAATGCCTGCAACATCGCGCAAATCATCTGCCACTTGAAAGGCTTCGCCGATCAACATGCCCAACTGTTGCCATGGCTT
>JANXRO010000071.1 GCA_025356765.1 Hyphomicrobiales bacterium
GGCTTGACCCGCTGATCCAGTTTTTCAATGGTGCAAGCAGAGCAAGCCTTTCTGGGTGGGCGGGTCAAGCCCGCCCATGGAGAGGCAGTCACTTATGGCTGGGCGCACATCAACCCAGCGCGCCTCGCTTGAGCGGCAGAACGCGGCCATCATGGCGGTGTTTGAACGCGCTGGGTTTGAGCAGATTGCGCCTGATATTATTCAGCCTGCTGATATTTTTCTGGAACGCTCTGGCGAAGATATTCGCGCCCGCACATTTGTGTTTAATGATCCTGAGGGCCAAGAGCTTTGCTTGCGGCCAGACTTAACGGTGCCTGCGTGTCGGTTTCATTTAAGCCATGCGGCAAAGCCTGAAGCCGAGGCGCGCTATTCTTATCTGGGCCCGGCGTTTCGCTTTCCCGATGAAAAGCTTTCCCCTCAAGAATTCACCCAAGCGGGCTTGGAATGGTTTGGCGCAGCTGATGCTGTTCATGCCGAAGCACGGATTTTGAAATTGGCAATTTCAGCGTTGGAAGCGGCTGGGGCAACAGGGCTTAAAATCACTCTGGGTGATGTTGGTTTGTTTGCAAGCTTGCTTGCCGACACACATATGCCCGAACGTTGGCGCAGGCGATTGGCGCATCAATTTTGGCGGCCCGAAGCGTTTAAAAATCTGCTTCATGGCTTTGCCACGCCGCATTCACAATCACGCACCAGCATTTCTGATGTGGTCGATTTTGTGGGCGATGACGCGCTAGCATCGGCCACGGCATGGATTGACCAGAACAATGTGGTGATGCAGGGCACGCGTTCTCTCCAAGACATTGCTACGAGGCTTAGCGAAAAAAAGCTTGATCGATCTGAAGCGCCTTTAAAGCCCGCATCCGTTGAGACGATTGAAAATTATCTCAACATTGAAGGCAGCGCTGTTGATGTTTTTGCGGTGCTTAAAGCATTAAAAGCGGGCGAGGCTTATGGGCACAGTGTGGCGCACTATCAAAAACGCTTGGACGCCATGGAAGAACAGGGCTTGAACCCCAAGCGGTTTTTCTTTTCAGCCAACTTTGGCCGCGAGATTGAATATTACACTGGCTTTGTTTTTCAAATCGAAGCGGTGATCGGCAATGAAATTGTAAGCCTTGCAGGTGGCGGGCGTTATGATGAGCTGCTTTCAGATTTGGGTGCGCCGTCTAAAATTTCAGCGATTGGTTGTGCCATTCACACCGAACGTTTGGCCATGGTGTTGGCATGAGCGATTTGATTTTGGCCATTCCGTCTAAAGGCCGCTTGATGGAGCAGGCGCAAGGCCTGTTGGAAAAATCTGGTTTTCAGATTGAGCGCATCGGCTCTGATCGTGGTTATCGTGGTCGGCTGATTGGGATTGAAGATGTTGAGATTGCATTTTTATCGGCGTCGGATATTGCTGCCGCGCTGAAATCTGGCGAAGTCGATCTAGGCATTACGGGCGAAGATTTGCTGCGCGAGGTCATTGCCCCTGATGATAAATCTGCTGATGTTCTTCTGCGCCTGAATTTTGGCCCTGCCAATGTTGTGGTGGCGGTGCCGGATTGTTGGCTTGATGTAGCCCAGATGAGTGATCTTGAAGACGTGGCCCAGCAGTTTTATAAAACTCACGGACGGCGCATGCGGGTGGCCACAAAATATTTGAATTTAACGCGGCGGTTTTTTGCGGCCCACGGCGTTGCAGGCTATCGCATTGTGGAAAGTTTGGGCGCCACCGAGGGTGCGCCCGCTTCGGGAAGTGCGGAATTGATTGTCGATATTACCACCAGTGGTTCAACCCTCAAAGCTAACGCTTTGAAGGTTTTGGATGATGGTTTGATCCTCTCTTCCTGCGCCGTGCTGGCCGGAACGACACAGGCTTTGATTGCAAAGAAAACTGAAACCCTTGTCAAAGCGCTTCGATTTCAACTTTCTAGTGCGAAATAACCCAGACTGTAAATAAACCCGCAGGGTAATGCTCGTAGACATTGCACTTGGTTTGATTTCTTGTAGTCTGTCCAATTGTTAATCCAAATTGTCTTGGTTGAGCGCTCGACTCATTAAATTGTTGCCTGCTCGAAGATGATATCGCCCCCGGTATCTTTCGATCTATAGCAACGGTTTCGTCGCCTTGGCCGAGGTGGGCCTGCGGGAAACTGCAGGCCCTCACCTTTGATTTAAAAATGAAATTTAGGCCAAAGGGACGGGCTTGTGTTTGTGTTTTACAACAAGCAAAGTTGGCACAGAAATGCCCAAAAGAATGAAGGCCAGTGGCACTGAAAATAGGAAGCCCACCTTGGCAAAGCCTATTGCACCCAAAATGCCACCAGACAAATAAGACGAAACGAGTTGCAATAGCGTTGCCAATTTTTGCCAGTTGGGTTTGGTTTCTACACGCTTTGAGCTTAGCCAAAATAAGGCGCGTCCGGTTTCAATTCCGATATCAGTAACCATGCCTGTCACATGCGTTGTTCTCACGCGCGTTTTAGAAAGCTTGGTGATGGTGGCGTTTTGCATGCCCATGATGCAGCATAGAAAAACAATTTGCAGTGACACGCCCCAGTTGCCCGAAAAGGCAAAACCCAAAAGGGCAATGCCTTGCACCATGATGGGCAAGGCATATTGGTGGCGGGTGCGCCCAAGGCGTGACCAGATGACCAATAGCGAACTGAGC
>JANXRO010000117.1 GCA_025356765.1 Hyphomicrobiales bacterium
CGTAACCACGCTTCAATAGAAAGTTCATAACACCATGCGAAGGGCGCTGCGGGTTGGCCGATGCGCCCACCAGTGCAATTGATTTAACGGACGCAAACACATTGCGCAGCAACTCATCGGAATAAATATCGTGGTTCATGCTGCGCTGATTTATTCTTCAGTCGATTCCAGAAGTTTGATCTTTTCGGCATAGGCCGGATCTTTAGTCAGATCTTCCACCACTTTGTGGTTGTTGTCTGATGGAATGGAGTTTTGCAAAGACTTAATGGTTTTGTCTTTCATGTCTTGAGCCAAGTCTGTGCTTTTTTTGATGTCTTCAATCTGCTGTTTCAAATCAGCAGTTTGATCATCCAAGATGTTATTATAGGCAACGCTAACAGATGTGACAGCAAGGTTCCAATCGTTGACTGTTTTAAAGCCAAAGGTTTGAATGTCTTTTTCAAAATCTTTGCCCTTGGGGTCTTTGTCCACAAATTCTTGCAGATCTTGATAGTCTTCAAGCGGAGAGTCTTGATATTTGTCGTGAACCAAGGAATAGCCATCAATGGCTTTTTTGGCCAAATCCGGGGTTAACTCTTCTGTTTCAACACTTGGAATTTCACCAACGCTTACATCTGCTGATCCAGCACTGTCTGCAGCACTTGGGTCATCGGCAGGCGCTTTTGTATCAGGCTGTGCTGGGGCAGGTGCCGCTGGCAAAACCGGCAGAGCAGGCGGAGTGACAGCGGGTGTTTTGGTTGTGTCTGTTGTGGCAGCAGGCGGTGTCGTTGTCTGCGCAAATCCGACAGAACCAACGGCCATCAAGGCCAAGGCGCAACTTGAAACGAATAATATATGGCGAAAATTTCGCATGTTTGTTCCTCGTGCTTGAAATCTAATGCACTCAATTTGATTCAGCCAGCAAAATGTGTGCGAGTTAAGGCAGCGTTCTACCACCAAAAAATGAGGTAACATAAGACCACACAAATATTTTGCCCAATTTTCTTGACTTATTGGCCCGGCATTTCTAATGAACCGCAATCGCGGCGTTTCTCGGAACGCTTTATTGTTAACTTATTGGATCAAAAACAGCCATGAAGACCTACTCGGCGAAAGCCAGTGAAATTCAAAAGCAGTGGGTTTTGATTGACGCTGAAGGTTTGGTAGTGGGTCGCTTAGCGGCCATCATTGCCAATCGTTTGCGCGGCAAACATAAACCAACTTTCACGCCTCACATGGATTGCGGTGATAACATCATCGTTGTCAATTGTGAGAAAATTCACTTCACCGGCAAAAAGCGCCAAGACAAGCCTTATTATTGGCATACTGGCTTCCCCGGCGGTATTAAAGAACGCAAAGCTCATCAGTTTTTGGACGGCAAAGCCCCGGAACGTGTTCTGGAACTGGCTGTGCAACGCATGTTGCCAGGTGCTTCATTGAAGCGTCAACAAATGACCAACTTGCGTATTTTCAAGGGCCCAACACACACCCATGAAGCACAAAACCCAGTTAAGCTTGATATCAAGGCGATGAACGCCAAGAACGCAGTGAGAGATTAAGATTATGGCTGAACAAACAACTCTCGCAAACTTGGGCGCAGCTATGGGCATGGCCGCTGCAACGCCAGCAGCTGTTGCCGCAAACGCTGCCCCTGTTAAGCCAAAGCTTGATGCACAAGGCCGCGCCTATGCAACAGGCCGCCGCAAAAACGCAACTGCCCGTGTTTGGGTAAAGCGCGGCAAAGGCAAGATCACCGTAAACGGCAAACCGATTGAAGCCTATTTTGCTCGCCCTGTGCTGCGCATGTTGGTGCAACAACCAGGCATTGCTGTTGCCCGCATGACGGAAATTGATGTGGATTGCACCGTAGTTGGTGGCGGTCTTTCAGGCCAAGCTGGTGCTGTGCGCCACGGCATTGCGCGTGCGCTTTGCAATTTTGAACCTGATTTGCGCCCAGAATTGAAAAAAGGTGCCTTCCTCACGCGCGATAGCCGCATGGTGGAACGTAAGAAATATGGCCGTGCGAAAGCGCGTCGTCGCTTCCAGTTCTCGAAGCGCTAAGTTTTATAACATTCTTTGCAAAGGGCCGCATGTTGCGGCCCTTTCATTTTGAGAAGCATTTATGAAGTTTTGGATCGTCAGTGTTTTGTGTTTGATGTTGTCAACACAAGCAGGCTTTGCTGCCCCAAGCTGTGCAGCCCACAAAGGCATGACAGCGGTAGACATGTCTCAACCCGCAAATACCATCACCACAAGTTCAGGCAAATCGGGCTTTGCTGCTTTAAAAGCTATGGGCGTTAACACCATCATCCGCTATTATGATTGGGCCAACGAAGACATTTCTTGCAAAGCTTTGTTGCCTTCAGAATCAGATGCCATTATTGCCGCTGGGTTCAATATCATCTCGGTTTTTCAACATGAGAATGATGATCCTGAATCATTTTTTGTCAAGTCGCGCGGCTCCACCGATTCTAAACATGCCTTAACCTTGGCCAAAGCCAACGGCCAACCCAAAGGGTCTGCAATTTATTTCGCTGTCGATGGTGTTGATCAAACCATCCGCGACATGGTTTTTGAACACGGCATGAGCAATGGCCACAAAATGAGCAAGAAGCGCCGTCGCCATCTGATTCATGCTGATCGCAACTTCATTCGGCACATTCGCCGTTACGGCCGCTTTTTGAAATATCATGCCTCAGTGTTTCACAAGCCTGTCGAAACCATCAAGGCCACAGATATGAATCCAGCCATAATCCGCTATTTTGAACAGGTGAATGCGGTGGTGAAAACCGACAATAATTACAAAATAGGCGCTTATGCCAGTGGTGCCGTTTGCGAATTGCTGTTGGGCCATAAATTGATAGATTATTGTTGGTTGGCACAAAGCACAGGCTGGCCGGGCTTTGACCATTTTTTTCATTCCAAACGATGGGCTATGGTGCAGGAAAGATCAACCCTGTGTCGCACCTGGAATTTTGCGAATGGAGACCATGTGTGGGTCGATTTCAATCGAACCAACTCAATCCCACGCGGGTCTTGGAATAAGAAGGGACCGATAAAATCCACCCCAAAAATTCCGAAAGTTTGTAGTGGTTAGTTGCATCTGGCCAAGTTAACTAAAAGTCGTGAATCAACTTTAAGTATAAGTTAACGATCTAGAGCTTTAACTCGCTCCATACTTGAAGGAGCTCAATCATGACAAATTTGTTTTTCGTATTATTTGGAATGACAATTGGTCTTTCAGGCGGCGTTGTATTAACCGCCTTAATGTTCGCAGCCAAACAAGCTGATTACGGTTCGGAAGAAGATTTTAAAAATCTGGGGAATTTGAAGTCGATCTAAATATCACCCTTAGATCGAACATAGTCACCAGGCGCATCTCCTAAAACAGGCAAACCACCATCTCCCGGAATGCGGGCTTTCACCATTTTGCCACTTCTGCTTGAAATCCATTCCAGCCAATGGGGCCACCAGGAACCGGGTGTTTCAACGGCACCTGCCATCCAATCTTCCAGCGTTTCGGCCTGAACTTTGTTTGTCCAATATTGATATTTGTTGCTGGCAGGCGGATTGACCACGCCTGCGATGTGACCTGAGCCTGAAACGACCAGAGTGACAGGCCCACCAAAATGGTCTTGCAAACGAAACACTGATGGCAAGGGGGCTATATGATCATCACGCGCCGCCAAGTTATAGATTGGAATTTTCACCTTGCTCAAATCAATCCGTGTATCGGCCACCACCATGTTGCCGTGTGATAAACGGTTATTCAAATAACATTCGCGCAGATAAAATGAATGCACACCAGCAGGCATGCGCGTTGAATCGCTGTTCCAATAGAGCAAATCAAAAGGCATCGGGTCTTTGCCCAACAGATAATTGTTGACCACGCAGGACCAGATCAAATCATTGGAACGCAAAAGATTAAAGGCATCTGCCATCCGGTTGCCTGGCAAATAGCCCTTGTCTTCCATGCGGCCTTCAATCCAGCGCACTTGCTCTTCATCAACATACACACAAAGGTCGCCGGCCTTTTCGAAATCAACCTGCGTGGTAAAAAACGTGGCGGCATTAACGCGAGAATCCCCGTGTGCGGCCATATAGCCCAAGGCGACCGAAACAAGGGTTCCGCCAATGCAAAAGCCAATGGTGTTGACCTTTTTGGCAGCCGTGGCTTTTTGCACAGCATCAATTGCTGTTAAAAAACCCTCGCGCATATAATCTTCAAAACTTTTAACACCCTCGGCATCTCCAGCATTGATCCACGACATCACGAAAACCGTAATTCCATTATCAACACAATACTTTATGAAGCTTTTCTGTGGCGTTAGATCAAGAATATAATATTTGTTGATCCAAGGTGGAGCGATCAAAAGCGGAATTTCGAAAACTTGTTCTCCCGCAGGAGAGAATTGCAGCAACTCAAACACATCGTTGCGAAACACAACTTTTCCGGGACTAAGCGCAATGTTGCGACCCACTTCAAACGCGTTCCTATCGGTTTGTGTAATGCGCAATCTTCCGTCAGGTGATTTAAAATCGGCCTCAAGCTTCGCCATGCCATGCAACAGGTTTTCACCATTCGTGGCCAATGTTGCTTTCAAAACTTCAGGGTTAGAAATTGGAAAGTTAGATGGCGAAAGCGCGTTGACAATTTGCTCAACATAAAACTTCGCTTTCAACTTGGTGTGTTCGTCCAAGCTATCAGCATTGGCCACCATGTCTTGTGCCCATTTGGCCGAAACCAAATAGGCCTGTTTCATAAAATCAAAGGCAGCGTTTTCCTGCCAATCTTTGTCTTTAAATCGCTTGTCGTTTCGCGCTGGCATAATCATGGGAGCAATCTGCTGGCCCAGTGCCTTGGCCCAAGCCGCATGCCACAACATGGTATAACCCTGCCAAAGCTGCATCTGCGCCATCATCAATTTCGATTTATCATTCATGTAATAGTCAAAAACTTTGCCCAGCGTTTTTGTCACTTGCTCCATTGGCAAGATTTGAATGTCGGCCTCTTTTTTCTGGATGTCAGACCGTTCGGCAATAAGCTTTGCAATCTCTGCACCGCGTTGAAAAACCTGGCCCATATTTTGCGCAAGTTTCAGCATATCGGGCAATTTGAATTCAGGTGTTGTGGGCTTTGAATCGGTCATGACTTAGTGTTTATAGACAAATCGGCCCCTTGTCGCCATAAGCAGCCCAATTAGGAAGCTTGATATGACAAACGCATTAAGATTGGGAATTGCAGGCCTTGGAACCGTGGGTGTTGGGGTGCTCGACATCTTGGCTAAACATGGTGAAGCGATCGCCGCGCGCGGTGGAAAGCCTGTAAAAGTAACAGGCGTTTCCGCGCGCAACAAAACTAAACCGCGCGGCAATCATAATCTTTCCCACCTCGAATGGCATGATGATCCTGTCGCTCTGGCCAAATCTGCGGGCATTGATGTTTTTATTGAATTGATCGGTGGAGAAAGCGGCCCCGCGAAAGAAGCTGTTGAAGCGGCCATCGCTTCGGGCAAACACGTCATCACCGCCAACAAGGCCTTGCTGGCCCACCATGGCGTAGCACTTGCAAAAGCTGCCGAAGCAAAAGGTGTTGCGCTGAATTTTGAAGCCGCTGTTGCCGGCGGCATTCCGGTCATCAAGGCTTTGCGTGAAGGGCTTGTAGGAAATACACCAAAGCGCGTGTTTGGCATTATGAATGGCACGTGCAATTACATCCTGACCAAAATGGGTGAGGAAGGCAGAAGCTTTGAAGATGTTTTGAAAGAAGCACAGGAACTGGGCTATGCCGAAGCTGATCCCACCTTTGATGTGGGTGGCTTTGACACCGCGCATAAGCTTGCCGTGTTAACCTCATTGGCATTTGGCACCGAGGTGAACCTAGCCGCCATTAAAATTGAAGGCATCGAAAATGTGGCTCTGGCCGATATTCGCAATGCCGCAGAGCTTGGCTACAAAATCAAACTTTTAGGCGTTGCGGTGAACTATGATTCCGGCATCGAACAGCGCGTTCACCCCACGTTGATCAAACGCGGCTCACCCGTTTCTGAAACTGATGATGTGTTTAACGCCATTGTGGTGAAGGGAGATTTTGTCGGAGATCTGGTGCTTGAAGGCCGTGGTGCTGGTGCCCACCCGACAGCATCGGCCGTTCTTTCTGATATTGTCGATATTGCGCGTGGCAATTTCCGCCCCACGTTTGGTGTGCCAGCGGCCATGCTTAAAAAATACAAAGCATCGTCGCCCCGCGCCCATGAAGGTGGCTTTTACGTGTCGCTTGATTTGCACGACAGGCCGGGCGCCGTTGCTGCCATTGCGACAATTCTGGCCGATGAAAAAATTTCAATCGAAAGCATTGTCCAACACGGCAAAACTGATTCTTCAGCGCCGCGCGCCAAGGCCCAGTTCATTCTCATCACCCATGATACGCTTGAATCATCATTGAAAAAAGCCATGGAGAGAATTGAAAAAGACGGCCATGTGGCTGGCACGCCAAGGGTCATCCGCATTGAACGATTCTAACGCCGCCTTTTTAAACATCACACGTTCGGCCAAAGGCCAGCGTTGGCAGGCCAGATTGCAAGATCAACGCCTGGCCCAAACGATCGCCGAAAAGCATGATCTGCCAGAAATTTTGGGCCGCGTCATGGCCGCACGCGGCGTTGGCCTTGATGAGGTTGAAAACTATCTCAATCCCACTTTGCGGGGATTAATGCCCAAGCCATCAGCTTTGCTGGATATGGAAAAAGGTGCTGCGCGTTTGGCCCAAGCCATCATTGCGCAGGAAAAAATCGGCATTATCAGTGATTATGATGTCGATGGCGTTTCATCCGCTGCTCTTCTTTTGCGCTTTCTTCGCGCTGTGGGCCATGATGCTTTGGTCTATTTGCCAGATCGCCTCACCGAAGGTTATGGGCCTAGTGAAAAGGCCGTGTCATCATTGAAAGAGCAGGGGGCAGAACTGTTACTCACATTGGATTGCGGTGTTCTTTCGCATGATCCTTTGGCCCACGCTGCTGAGATTGGCTTTACCACAATCATTGTTGATCATCACCAAGCGGGTGTTGATCTGCCCAAAGCCTTTGCCGTGATCAACCCAAACCGCCAAGATGATGTATCTGGCCAAGGGCATCTGTGTGCCTGTGGTGTTGTGATGATTCTGATCGCTGCAACCAACAAACATTTGCGCGAACTTGGACATTATAAAACCAACCCTGAACCCAACATGTTGCAATGGCTTGACCTTGTGGCTTTGGCCACCATTTGCGATGTGGTTCCGCTCAAAGGCCTCAATCGGGCCTATGTAACCCAGGGCCTCAAGGTTATGGCGCGGCGCGACAATCTTGGAATTTCAGCACTGTGCGATGTGGGCGGCGTGAAACGCAAACCAGACACTTATTCGCTTGGTTTCATCCTTGGCCCGCGCATCAATGCAGCTGGCCGTGTGGGCCACGCTGATGAAGCGCTTGCCCTTCTTACAACGCAAGACAAAGGTGATGCTTCTGCCTTGGCGCAGAGCTTGAATGACTTGAACCGCCATCGTCAAGCCGTTGAACTGCGCGTGGTTGATGAAGCTATCATCCAAGCCGAAGCGGCGTTGGGTCAAGCCAAAAAGCCCAGTGTTCTGGTGGTTGCTGCCGAAAGTTGGCACCCCGGCGTGGTGGGCTTGGCCGCTTCAAGGTTGAAAGATCGTTATGGCATTCCAAGCCTCGTTCTTGCGATGAACAAGGCCATGCAAACGTCCACCGGGTCTGGTCGCTCAATTATCGGCGTTGATCTGGGCCACGCTGTGCGCGCTGCATTGGAGCAGGGCCATATTGTCAAAGGCGGTGGCCATGCGATGGCTGCTGGCTTAACATTGAAAACGTCAAATCTCGGCTCATTCCGCCAATTCATGGAAGAAACCCTCAGCGCCAAAGTGGATGAGAATCGCGAAACGTCGCTTCTTGTTGATGGCGCATTAACAGCAGGCGGCGCAACGCTGGATTTGATAGAGCTTTTGGAACAGGCCGGCCCCTATGGCTCTTCCAATCCTTCCCCCATGTTTGTTTTTCCCGCGCATAAAATTATCTATGCAGACCGCGCGGGAACAGATCACATCCGCTGCACCCTTGTGGCCAGTGACGGCACCAAACTCAAAGCCATCGCTTTTCGCGCCTTGGGAACAGAACTTGGAGAGTTGTTGCTGTCAGAACGAAGCCATCCCATTCACGTTGCAGGAAAGTTGGTAGCCGATGAATGGGGCGCAAAGCGTGTGCCCAGCCTGCAAATCGAAGACGCGGCTGCAATGGCTTAACGATTGCCGATATAAAATAAGTGTCGGTATGTCGCATCTTATGATGTGCCTCAGAGCACTTGCAATCCCAACCGAACCTTTATATAGACCGCGCAAGGCGCCCTTCGTCTATCGGTTAGGACGACAGCCTTTCACGTTGTAAAGACGGGTTCGACTCCCGTAGGGCGCACCAT
>JANXRO010000141.1 GCA_025356765.1 Hyphomicrobiales bacterium
ATGCCTGGCGATAACATCTCGTTCCAGGTTGAGCTTATTCAGCCAATCGCCATGGAAGAAAAGCTCCGCTTTGCCATCCGCGAAGGCGGCCGCACTGTAGGCGCTGGCGTTGTTGCCAAGATCTCGGATTGATAGGGTAAAACAACTTTGGCCCACCTGTTCAAGCGGGTGGGCCATTCTAAAACGCGACCAACCATAAATCTGCCCCTCAACGGTTGACGAAAGGGTTGTGCCCCTCTAAGGGATGCAAAGTTCTCAATCGAGTCTGTTGGCGGCTAGGCCTTTTAGGCATTGGCCGCCTTCACGTTTGAATGCGGATGACATTGATTTAGACTGCTTGAGTAATTAGGTAGGTGGATCATAGGGGTATAGCTCAGTTGGTAGAGCGATGGTCTCCAAAACCATAGGTCGTGGGTTCAAATCCTACTGCCCCTGCCAACCGATCTATTGGTTTCAGCAATGAAAACAATGGTTTGGAGAACTCAGAAGGAATACAAAATGGCCAAAAACGAAAACGCAGTTTCATTTATTCAAGATGTGCGCGACGAGGCAAACAAGATCACTTGGCCATCGCGTCGTGAACTGGTTGTTTCTACCATCATGGTGGTGATTATGGTTGTTGCGGCCAGCATGTTCTTTTTGGGTGTCGACGCTATTCTCAAATGGGGCGTTGAAAAAGTTCTGTTCGGAATTTAACGGTTAAAATCAAGGTATTGCGGCAGATCATATGGCAAAGCGCTGGTATATAGTTCACACCTATTCGAACTTCGAAAAAAAGGTTTCAGAATCTCTGAAGGAACAGGCCGTTCAAAAAGGCCTGACCGAGCAGATCGAACAAGTTTTGGTTCCAACCGAAGAAGTGGTGGAAATTCGTCGCGGTCGCCGCATTAAAAGCGAACGCCGGTTTTTCCCGGGCTATGTTTTAGCCAAGATTGAATTGACCGATGAAGTGTTCCATTTGATCAAGAACACACCGAAAGTGACAGGTTTCTTGGGTTCTGGATTAAAGCCAGTGCCAATTTCAGACGCAGAAGCCGCGCGCATCTTGAATCAGGTCGCTGAAGGCATTGAAAAGCCAAAGGCAATGATCCATTTCGAAGTGGGCGAACAGGTGCGTGTGGCCGATGGCCCATTTGCATCATTCAATGGCCAAATTGAAGAAGTGGACGAAGAACGTTCGCGTCTCAAAGTTGCAGTATCAATCTTCGGGCGTCCAACGCCTGTTGAACTCGAATATGGACAAGTCGAGAAAATGAAGTAAGTCCGGCGCTTCCCATTTATGGGAAGGGTCTATTTGAAACCCGTGGGAGGCCTTAAAGCCCAACCACTAACCTTGAAAGAGGGATAATATGGCGAAAAAGATCGTCGGCTATGTAAAGCTGCAAGTGCCAGCCGGACAAGCCAACCCATCACCACCAATCGGCCCAGCCTTGGGCCAACGTGGTTTGAACATCATGGAATTCTGTAAGGCATTCAATGCCGCCACACAGAAAATGGAGCAGGGCTCGCCTGTTCCAGTGGTTATTACAGCCTATCAAGACAAGTCTTTCACCTTCGAAATGAAGGCGCCGCCAGCGTCTTATTTCTTGAAGAAGGCTGCCAAAATCACCGCTGGTTCCAAAGAACCTGGCAAGGTTAAGGCTGGCTCAGTGACCATGGCTCAGTGCCGTGAGATCGCTGAACAGAAGCTCAAGGGCATGAATGCTCGTGACCTTGATGCAGCAGCAAAAGAAATTGCAGGCTCTGCCCGTTCTATGGGCTTGGAAGTGGTGGGCTAAGATCATGGCAAAAGCAAAACGTCTTGTTAAAAACGTTGTTGGTTTAGACCGCAATAAATTTTACACCCTTGATGAAGCTGTAAAGCTGGTCAAGGAACGCGCCAATGCCAAGTTTGATGAAACCATCGAAGTTGCCATGAACTTGGGCGTTGATCCACGCCACGCAGACCAAATGGTTCGCGGTGTATGCAATCTGCCAAATGGTTCGGGCCGCAAGGTTCGCGTTGCTGTATTTGCAAAGGGCGTTAAGGCTGAAGAAGCCAAAAAAGCCGGTGCAGATATTGTGGGCGCAGAAGACCTGTTCGAAATTGTCAACAAAGGCACCATTGAATTTGATCGTTGCATTGCAACGCCAGACATGATGGGCCTTGTTGGTCGTCTCGGTAAGGTGCTCGGTCCACGTAACATGATGCCAAACCCAAAAGTTGGCACAGTTACGATGGATGTGACCGCCGCTGTTGCTGCTGCCAAGGGTGGCGCTGTTGAATTCCGCGTTGAAAAGGCTGGCATCGTTCAGGCTGGCGTTGGCAAAGCGTCTTTCACACCAGAGCAAATTACCGGAAACATCCGTGCATTTGTTGATGCTGTGAACAAGGCAAAGCCAACAGGCGCTAAGGGCAACTATTTGCGTAAAGTTTCACTCTCATCATCGATGGGCCCTGGCCTGAAGATTGATCTGGGCGCGCTTACAGGCGTGTAACTCAATTCCGTTTCGGCCTTCGGGCCGAAGCGGCATCCCGACGATAACAAAATTATCGTTGGGTACCTGTCCAAGATTGCGGGCGTGGATTGAAAGATCCACTTAAAATTCCAGCCAGCATGAGATGGGAGCGTCAAAACGAATTTCGCCCGCAAGGGCAAAACGTCGGTTGAGACCTCAAGTACCACTTTGGAAATTCCACTGTGGGGACAGGCTTAAAGCGCCGCAAGGCCTTAAAGCTGGGTATTGGCTGAAAGGTTAAGCGGTTGGTCCAACGGCTGCGTTTGAATGTTCAAACGCACCATAAAGGAGAAGAGCAAGTGGAAAGAGCTAATAAATCTATGCTCGTTACGTCGCTCAACACCGTGTTTAAAACCGCTGGTGTGATCGTTGTAGCCCACAACAAAGGCTTGACTGCGAACCAGGTTCTTGACCTGCGTAACAAGATGGCCGCCGCTGGCGCAACCGTAAGGGTTGCGAAGAACAGTCTGGTAAAGCTTGCTCTTGATGGTACTGACGCCAAGGGGATTTCGGGTCTGTTCACAGGCCCGACAATGATTGCTTATGGCAATGACCCTGTAACGGCTCCAAAGATTGCTGCTGAATTCGCCAAAGGTAACGAAAAGTTCGTTATCCTCGGCGGTCAACTCGGCATCACCACAATGGACGCCAATGCCGTCAAGGCTCTCGCATCGTTGCCGTCGCTCAATGAGCTGCGCGGCAGGTTGATTGGTATGTTGCAAACCCCAGCCACTCGCATTGCGAGCGTGGTTGCGGCCCCAGCAAGCCAATTGGCACGTGTGCTGAACGCCTATGCCACCAAAGACGAGGCAGCTTAACCAAGTTCGCCAGTTCAACTGTTGTTTTAACCGACTAAACATAGAGAGTATTAAAAATGGCTGATCTTGCCAAAATCGTAGAAGACCTTTCGAAGTTGACAGTTCTTGAAGCTGCTGAACTTTCGAAGATGTTAGAAACAGCTTGGGGCGTTTCTGCTGCTGCCCCAGTTGCTGCTGCCGCTGCCGGTCCTGCCGCTGCTGCTGTTGAAGAAAAAACTGAGTTCACTGTGATGCTCACCGCCGCTGGCGATAAGAAAATCGAAGTGATCAAGGAAGTTCGCGCCATCACCGGTCTTGGCTTGAAAGAAGCCAAGGATCTCGTTGAAGCTGCTCCAAAGGCAGTGAAAGAAGGCGTGAACAAGAAAGACGCTGACGACATGAAGAAGAAGCTGGAAGCAGCTGGCGCCAAGGTCGAATTGAAGTAACCACAATTTTGCCACGGAGGTAAGGCAGTAACGCTTTACCTCCGTGACAAATCGTAAATTTTTGAGTTGTGAACAGTTCTTCTAAAGCACCTGAAAAGGGGCTTCAGAAGAACTGTTTTAAGCGTCTGGGGACCTCATCCCCTTTGAAAATAGGGAGATTTCAGTCTCCTTGAAAAATGAAAGTGACAGGAAACCACATGGCTGACACACACACCATTGCAAGCCGCAAGCGCATTCGTAAAGTATTTGGCAAAGGCATCGAAGTTGCCGTCATGCCAAACTTGATCGAAGTGCAACGTGAATCTTATGACCAATTCCTTCAGATGAAGGAACCTACGGGCGGTCGTTTGAACGAAGGCCTGCAATCGGTGTTCAAATCAGTATTCCCAATTGCCGATTTCTCTGGCCAAGCCGTGCTGGAATTTGTGCGTTATGAATTTGAACAACCAAAGTTTGATGTGGATGAATGCCAGCAACGCGGCATGACCTTTGCTGCACCATTAAAGGTGACGCTGCGTCTGATCGTGTTCGAAATTGATCCAGATACCCAAGCCAAATCGGTTAAAGACATCAAGGAACAAGATGTTTACATGGGCGACATTCCGCTTATGACCAAAAACGGCACCTTCGTGGTGAACGGCACCGAGCGCGTTATCGTTTCGCAGATGCATCGTTCCCCCGGCGTGTTCTTTGATCACGATAAAGGCAAAAGCCATTCTTCTGGCAAAATTTTGTTTGCAGCGCGCGTTATTCCTTATCGCGGTTCATGGCTTGATTTTGAATTTGACGCCAAGGATTTGATTTTCGCGCGCATCGATCGCCGCCGCAAATTGCCTGTGACAACTTTGCTTTATGCCCTTGGCATGCAGGCCGAAGAAATTTTGCATTATTTCTACAAAACCGTGCCTTACGTTCACGTTAAGGACGGTTGGAAAATGCCATATTCGGCAGATCGCCTGAAAGGCATCAAGCCATCGGTCGATTTGATCGACGCGAAAACCGGCCAAGTTGTGGTTGAAGCGGGCAAGAAAATTTCGCCACGCATGGCACGCAAAATTGCTGAAGACGGCACCAAGGAATTGTTGGTTCGTGATGAAGATTTGTTCGGCCAATATATTGCCGATGAATTGGTGAACGAACAAACGGGTGAAATCTATGCCGAAGCCGGCGAAGAAATCACAGAAAAGCTTTTGGCAAGCTTGCTTGAGCTTGGCTTTAAAACGCTGAACCTGCTCGACATCGACCACATGAACACCGGTGGTTATATCCGCAACACGCTGAAAGCCGATAAGGTTGAAAGCTATGAGCAGGCATTGGTAGAAATCTATCGTGTGATGCGCCCGGGTGAACCACCAACACGCGAAGGCGCTGAAGCTCTGTTCAAAGGCCTGTTCTTTGACATTGAGCGTTATGATCT
>JANXRO010000362.1 GCA_025356765.1 Hyphomicrobiales bacterium
TGAACCAGCAGCCAAACCCGCCGTGCCTGCGATGAGAATATTGCTGATGCTGGCGTGGGCGCTGGCCACGCCAAGGATAAGGCTTGCGGTTGAAATCAATCCATCATTGGCACCAAGCACGGCGGCCCTCAGCCAGCCTACGCGGTGGGCAGTGTGATTTTCGGGGTGCAAACGGCTCATGTCTTATACTTTCAACGCGTGGTTTTTCTGGGCCGCTGGTAACATGAGATAAGTTTCATGCTTCACTTACTTTTTATTATTACACCAAAGCCACATGCGGCAAAAACACTCCCAAGACGCAAAAAAAGGCCCTGCGTGAAGCAAGGCCTTTTGTAGAACTTGGTGAAACCAATTAAATCGATTCTTTAACATCTTTAGCGGCGCGGAAGGCCAGCTTCTTGGAAGCCTTGATCTTGATCTGCTCACCCGTGAGAGGGTTGCGACCCAAACGAGCCGGACGCTTTTTTACTTGGAAAATGCCAAGACCAGTGATGCGAACTTTGGCACCTTTTTTCAAATGCTTTACAGTGATCTCAACAAAGTCTGCCAAAAATGCAGCAGATGCCTTTTTTGACATCTCATGTTTTTCAGCAAGATCAGCTGCGATTTTTGTCAACGCAATGGTTACAATCTTTTCATCAGCCATGGCTTTCTCCTTTTTGGCGAATCACAATGTCAAGTGATTACAGAAAAGCAAAGGTGCTGAAAACCCTTATTTTTGGCGGGTGTTTTGATTCGGAATTGAAAATAGTCAATAAATCAAAGGAAAATTTCATTTTCGACATAAAAATCACATAAAATCAGTGGGTTAAAGGTGTTGTTCTGCCACCATTATACAAAGTCTGTATGGTTCTTTAAGGGAATGGAACCCAGATTATGTTTGGCAATCATCAGATCTAAATTGGCGCGGCGTGCAGCATCATTGCCACCCGACATATTTTGCGGGTGAACGCGAATACGCACAGCGGGGTGTGTTTGATGATATAAATGATAGCCACCGCGGCTGACCCGAAGATACCAATCCCAATCCCAATAATAGGGCAGGGCCTCGTCGAACTGGCGAAGGGTTTCATGGATGCTGCGTTTATAACACACTGCTGAAATGAGAATGGTGTTGTCGTGCTCTAAGGTTTCAACCGTTGCATTTTTCGCAAAGGGCCTGATTTTTCCATCGGGAAAAATCATATCGCCATCAGCAAAATAAAAATCAGATTGCGCAATCAACGCTTTTTCAAGGTGCTGGGCATCTGTCCAGAAATCATCATCATCCAGAAAAGCAATCAGGGAACCGGTGGCTTCTGCCACACCTAAATTGCGCGCGGAAACAGCGCCGCGTTTATGGTTGTTGAGAATGCGCACCCGCTTATCTGGCAATGGTGTTGGCATGTCATCGCCGTCATTCACAATCAACAATTCCAGATCACTATGGCTTTGTTGCAAAACACTGGCGCATGCTTCCTTTAAATAATCTGGACGATTGCGGGTGGGAATAATCACCGAGAACATGGGCATTATTTTGGGTTAACCCAATTCAAGTTTGGGTGAGGCATTTCTTCTTTGGCATGAAAAAAATATTGCATGAAAATTTGGCCATAGCCCAATTTCAAATAATTTCCGTTGCGCGCCAAAAGCCTGGCTTTTTCGGCGCGGTAAAATGCGGGCAGTTTATACCACGCCATGCTTGGTCTTTCATGGTGAGCAATATGCAAATTATTATTCAGAAAAAGCAGTGACCAGAAGGCCGACGCATCAACCAAAATAGTGCGGTGGCCCACATCTTCCGCCGCCTGATGTTCACAAAATGAACGCACCAACGCCAATGATATAGCCGGATAGGCAACCAATAAAACATATTGCCAAATGGGCATACCACACCACCACACATAGCCCAGCATGATGGCGCAAGACACGGCAAACAGCGCCCAACTTTTCAAGATGCGCCGATTGCCGCGCAACATTTTGGAAAATTCATCGCCCCAAAATTGAACAACGCTGATGGCAGGGCCAAACACCATGCGCCCAAACAATGTGTTGTTGAAATTTTGCAAACTTTTCCGAACGCCAGACATTTCGGCCCACCGATCTGGCAAAAGATAATAGGATTCAGGATCGCGAACCGGGCAGGTGAGATTAAGATCATTGTGATGGGCCAAATGCAAATCACGATAGCGCCCATAGGGCAGCCATAAATGTGGCACGATGAAAATCAAAGTTTCGTTCACAATGCGTGAGCGCGTGGGGTGACCGTGCAGAACTTCGTGTTGAAGTGAGGAATGCAGGCAAGCTGTGTAAGACCCAACGGCCAAAATAAACCACCACGGCAATGAAGCATGAAACCAAACCAATGTGGCAAGGATGCCGTTGACCAAAATGATCAAAGCCACCGTGGGCCATTCAATTTTTGAAAAGAACAACTTCATCTGCGCCGACAATTGCAATTCATTCCGCATTCTATATCGTTGTTTTAGTGTTCGACAAGGTGAATTCAAAAATGATGCTTGCTGCGCTGCCCGTTCTTGCTTCTCTGCCCATGTATGATTGGCCCGAAATACGCGGTGCCACCGATGCTTTGTGGCAAGGCTTGGCCAACCATGCAGGTGTTGTTGGAAAGCTTGACCGAAGTGTTGACCACATTTCATTTTGGCGACATGAAAATTTCAGCTTCAGCCAAACCTGCGGTTATCCTTTTACGCATGAATTCAGCGGTTTGCTAAGTTATGTTGCCACTCCACATTACGCGGCCGTTGGCTGTGATGGGCCATATTATTCCAGCATTATTTTTGCCAACGCGCCCGTGTTTACAGGTGTGCAAAAGGGCTGGCGGCCAGCCATCAACAGCCTTGATTCAATGTCGGGCCATCTGGCGTTAAAGTTGGCTTTTCCAACTGAGACCAGACGGGGTGATTTTTTTGCACCAGCTTTGATTACCGACGGGCATTTAAATTCATTAAAAGCTCTGCGTGAAGGACGCGCCGATTTTTGCGCCATTGATGCGGTTTGTGTGGCACTGGCAAAAAAATATCGCCCACAAGATTTAGCAGGTTTGATTGAAATTGGCCGTTCCCCCCAAGTGCCGGGCCTGCCTTTTGTGACGCGTGGCGAAGATGTGAACATGTGGCGGGAAGCCGTGTTGAAAACTTTTGCAGACCCAACTTTGGCCGCAGCAAGAGAAGCGCTTTTGTTGAAGGGTGTTTCGGTTCTGCCGCCAGAAGCTTATGACCAAATATTAGAATTGGAAAAAGCTTTATAGCTTTTTTGGTACAGTTTCATTGGCACCAATTCTGGCGGCATCAAATTCGGGCATCATTTCGCAATGGCGTGAAAGTGCATGCAGCTTCGGATAAGCATCGGCCGGGAAAAATTCTGGCAAGCGCAGTTTAACATGGCTCAATGTGCAGCCGATTGTAACATCGGCTTGCGTCATGTGATGGTCGTTAAACCATGGCGTGCCACAATGCTGTTCCAGCCAATCCAAAGTGGATTTAATTTGTGATGAAAGCCGTGCATCAAGTTCTGGGCTGATACTTTTTGGGGAATGAAAATTGCGTTCAAAAAACAGCGATACTACTTTGTCTGAACAGCCTGTTGAAAGAACGCATGTTTGCATGACTTTGCGCCGCTCTGGCCCGTGTGCCGGCATCAAAGACCGTGCGTTGCCCACCACATGATCCAAGTGGTCAATGATGGCGGCGGAATCGACAATCTGTTCACCGTTTTCGATAATCAAAATGGGCACGCGCAACAGCGGGTTAATCGCCTGCACTTCTTTTTTATCGCCAAACACCGAAAGCGGGTTGCGCGTAAACGGCATATGATAGTGATGCAGCGTGACAGCGACGCGGCGCACAAAGGGTGAGTCATATTGGCCAATTAAAATCATGCAATGAGTATTGCGCTGTTTAACCAACCGGGCAAGACTGAATTTAACGGCCGTGATAATCGCGGTCGAGTTCACCTAAAATTTTATCAAAGGTGCCGGTTAAAATCATGTCGTTGTCGATGGGCGAGCGCTCAATGATAAGGTTTTGGCGCAGTGCTTCAACCACGCCGTCATCAAGAGCCTGCAACACGGCGGGTTCCATTAAATCAAAGGCGCTGGTGCCAGGGCCGGCAATCACAATGCGATCTGGGTTAAGCAGGGCCACCAGCCGCGCCAAGCCAAAACCCAAGGCGCGGCCAGCAGCATTATAGGCGGCAACGGCAGCAGCATCGCCCCTTTTTGCAGCACTTTCCAAAGCCTTCATGACCGCGGGTTCAACCGCGCCATAAGGCGGCGCCATATCCAGCGGCAGGCCTTCAGCGTGGCGCAAAATGCCATAGTCAGAGGCATAGGCCTCTAAGCAACCAAAGCGCCCACACCTGCACAATGCGCCCGCCGGCATATGGTTCATGTGGCCAAATTCTGCCGCGGCACCAGTCGAGCCATGAAATGTGGTGCCGTTGATCAC
>JANXRO010000197.1 GCA_025356765.1 Hyphomicrobiales bacterium
GGCCATGGCGTTGTGATAAAGTTTTAGTCCAGCATTGATGTCGGCAACGCCTTGGGCTTTGCGGCCGTCGCCCATGGTGGGCAAGGCAACAACCTCACCAGCATAGTTACGCGGGCCGCCAAACTGCAAGCCGAGGCCACCTGCCATCGACGCTTCGGGCCAACCTGCATTGGGCGAATTGTGTTTGCCAGCGTCGCGCCACATCGCCTGCCAAGCGTATTTTGCCGCACCCTTTCCGTTGGCCAAAGCCGCAGCTGAAAATAGCGCTCCCGTTAAGCGCGATGCGGGCAAGTTGACCAGATCATCCAGCTTTGCTGAGGCCCAGCCAAAGTTCAGATATTTTTCTGATTTATGGCCAATCATTGAATCGGCGGTGTTGATTGCTTTATAAATCACCAAGCCCGGCAGGCCCGCAACCGCATACCAAAACAGGGGGGCCACAACGCCGTCTGACGTGTTCTCCGCCAAGCTTTCCAAGGCCGCTTGGGCAACTTCGCCTTCGTTCGAATTAGTTGTGTCGCGGCCCACAATTTTGCCAACTTCAATGCGGGCTTTCGCCAATGATTGTGACAAAGCTTCTGCTACATTTCGAACATGATCGCCTAAGGATTTTTGCGCGATAAATGCAGTAGCAATACCTGCGTTGAGCAAAAAGCCATAGGGCAGGGCCGCCAGTGCTTTGGCGATGAGCCAAGCGGGAAAGCCCACAGAGATGATCAAACATAAAAGCGCAATGACTCCGCTTATCTTGTTGTTGAAAGGGGCTGCTTCTTCATCATTCAAACCTTCATCCAAAAATGAAATGAGTTTGCCGATCCATCCCACTGGATGGCCGATTGCGGTATAAAGCTGGGGTGGATAACCGACGAGGCTTTCAATCAAAAACGCGAGACATGCTAAAGCGATTTGGTTCACGATAGGGTTCCGGCAAGGGTTAGAATTTGATCAACATCAAGATGCTTTTCTAAATGATCGGCCAATTCATCCAACGTGGTTTCGATGGTTTGATCATAGGCCAAACCGAAAGATTTGGCCCCTAAGTTTCTCAGAAAAGCTTGGCGGAACCCATCATTGGAAAAACAGCCATGAAGATAAGTGCCGATAACATTGCCACTTTCACTCATGGCACCTTCTGGGCCATTCTGAGTTTGCGCAAAAAGACGTTCACAATCTGGCCCAGTGGTTTTGCCAAGATGAATTTCATAGGCGTTGATCAACTGCCCTGAAAGCGCGTGGATGGCTTGGGTTTGGGTTGTGGTTTTGTGGACTTGAAGTGTAGTCTCAACGTTCAACAGGCCAAGCCCTGAAACTCTGGGGGTTGTTCCCTCCAAGCTTTCCGGATCATGGATCTTCGTGCCCAACATCTGGAAGCCGCCGCACAAGCCCAGCACCTTGCCGCCACGACGCACATGGGCCTTGAGATCAATATCCCAGCCGTAAGCTTTCAGCGTGGCCAAATCTGCCATGGTAGATTTGCTTCCGGGAATTATCACCAAGTTGGCATCAGCAGGAATAGGCTGGCCGTCATGGAGGAAATGCACCGCAACACCTTCTTCCAAGCGCAGAGGGTCAAGATCATCAAAATTGGCAATTCGGGGCAGACGCAAAACGTAGATATTTATGGTTTTACTGCTGGTTGCAGCCATATCTTCCAAAGCTACTGCATCTTCGGCCGGGAGTTTATGCGCATTCGAAAAATGCGGAATTACACCCAAGCACGGCAATTTCAATCTGCTTTCAATATAGGTTTTTCCTTCATCAAAGAGATTGGGATCACCATGAAACTTATTGATAATGAATCCTTTTATGCGATTTTGGTCTTGGCCGTTAAGCACATTTAATGTGCCGATTAGGGAAGCAATAACGCCGCCGCGATGAATATCTCCTACAAGAAGCGCCGGAATGTTCGCCGCTTCAGCAAACCCCATGTTTGCCAAATCGCCTTCTCTTAAATTGGTTTCTGCCGGGCTTCCTGCACCTTCGACCAGAATAAGATCATGGTTTTGTGCCAGATGATTAAAGCTTTCAAGGATGGCGGGCATATACTTTTGGCGCGTAGCAAAAAACTCCCGCGCTTTCAGCGTTGCCACGCGTTTTCCTTGCACAATGACTTGCGCGCCAGTTTCACTTTCGGGCTTGAGCAAAACCGGGTTCATATGAATTGTTGCCGGAACTTTTGCGGCGCGGGCCTGTAAGGCTTGGGCGCGGCCAATTTCGCCGCCGTCGCTGGTGACAGCCGCGTTGTTTGACATGTTTTGTGGCTTAAAAGGCGCCACGCGCAAACCACGCCGTGCAAAAGCGCGTGCCAAGCCTGCAACGAGGAGGGATTTACCAACATCAGACCCCGTGCCCATAATCATAATGGCCTTTACCGTCATTGCGGCGCCGCGCTGATGATATGAGCGTAAGATCCCATCACATCGCCCATCCGCTGCCCGATTGGCCCCAAATCGCTTCCTGCTGCGTCCAGTGCGCCAAACAGTGGCAACCCATCTCCTTGGCTGTGGATTGTTGAATAGTGAAACTCATGCCCGCGCAAGGACATGGCCCATGGGGCGTTGAGGCTTTTCAAGGCACGATAACCCAAACTGAGCTTTCTTTGGGCGAAGCTTGTGGTCAATGGCAGAAGGCCAGCCATGGCGTGGCTCTCACCTTGTTTGTCGATCAATTGATCGCCCAAAACCATATAACCCCCGCATTCTCCATAAATCAGCCCTTGGAAATTG
>JANXRO010000303.1 GCA_025356765.1 Hyphomicrobiales bacterium
CAATTGTTTTTGCGGCTTGGTCTAACAGGTACAATGCTTGGGCTTTTTCTCGCGCACCTTATGCCTGTGGTGGCCTATATGTTTATCATGTTGAGCGGACCCTATCGTTTTTATGATATGAAATGGAGCAACGCCGCCACAGCTTTGATGGCGCCGCAATCCAAATACTTGATGCGGGTTAAATGGCCGATGTTGAAGGCGCCTTTACTTTCAAGCGTGGCGGTTGGTTTTGCCGTTAGCTTTGCGCAATTTGTGCCCGCGCAATTGGTGGCCGCGGGGCGTTATTCCACCTTGCCGATGGAAGCTGTTACTTTGTCGTCAGGCTCTAATCGGCCACTCACTGCAGCATTTGCGCTTCTACTCATGGTGCCGCCGCTTGCGATATTCTTATTAAGCAGCTTCTACGGCAAGCAACGTTGGGGCAACACATAATGTTGCAGCTTTTAAATTTGGAGCTTCTGATCAGCAGTCAATGTCTCATTCAACCCTTTTCGCTTGATATTGCCGAAGGCGAGATTGTTACCCTTATGGGCCCATCGGGCTGCGGCAAAACTTCTTTGTTGTCGGGAATATCTGGAACGCTGGAAACCCCTCTGCACATCAAAGGCACTTTGCTTCTGAATGGCAAAAACTTACTCTTGCTGAAACCGCATCAGCGCCGCGTTGGCCGCATGTTTCAAGATGATGTTTTATTTCCGCATCTGACAATCGGTGAAAATTTGCTGTTTGGATTGCTCAAAGGTAATCGCGCAGAGCGCCTCAAACAAATGCGCCAAGGGCTTCACGAAATTGAACTTGATGGTTTTGAAAATCGTGCCCCACACACATTATCGGGTGGCCAGCGGCAGCGGGTTTCATTGATGCGCAGCCTGCTTGCCAAACCCGATTGCATGTTACTGGACGAGCCTTTCAGCAAACTTGACCAATCGCTGCGTGGGTCCATTGCGCAAAAAACTTTTGAGATTTTAAAGCAGCATAAAATTCCAACATTGTTGGTCACCCATCATCTGGACGATGCGCCGATGAATGGCCGCATTTTGCAAATCACGCCACAGGGAAAAGTTGTTGATGTTGGATAAAGCCTTCCTCAAATTCACCAAGCCTTTTGTCGATGCTGTGGCGCTGCGCCTCAGCAAGCAGGGCGTGGTGGCTGATCAACTGACATTTATCGGCTTTGGTTTTGGCATGGTGGCCGCTGGATTAATCACCCTGTCTCATCCGATGCTGGCCATTGTTCCGATTGTACTTGGCCGCATGTGCGATGGGCTTGATGGCGCGGTGGCGCGACTTACACGTTCGCAGACAGATCGCGGGGCATTTTTAGACATCGCTTTGGATTTTGTATTTTACGCTTCCGTTCCCTTGGCTTTCGTAATTACTGATGCCGCACATAATGGCTTGGCCGGCGCTGTGTTGCTGGCGGCTTTCATCACCACGGGCACGAGCTTTTTGGCCTATGCGGCGATTGCAGCAAAGCGTGGCGAACAAAGCACCGATTATCCCACTAAGGGCATTTACTATCTGGGCGGGCTTACAGAAGGCAGCGAAACCATTGCGCTTTTTTTAGCATTTTGCATTTGGCCGCAGGCGTTCTCACCACTGGCTTATGTCTATGCAATTCTGTGTATCTTCACAACAATCACTCGCATTTGGGCAGGGTGGATAACGTTCAGGTGAGCGGTTTGGGTTTGTGAACCAAATTGACCAACACAAATGATATGATCATCAACAAATACCAAGAGCCAAATTTTTCAAGTGATACCAACGTCCAGCCATACATCTGATTTGGATAAAGCCAGATTTTCGACCACGAGCCTATGTTCTCAGCAATCCAAATAAACAGCGCCACCAAGGCAAAACCCAAAAGCAAATTCATGCGGTGGCGATGACGGAAAACGCGGTAGTGAACGCTGGTTCGGAAAAACAGCGCGAAGGTTGCGGCAAATAAGAAATAGCGAACATCATAGACATAATGATGGCTGAAAAAATTGACGTAAACCAAAATCGCCAGCGCTGCTGTGAGCCACACGGGCGGATAGTTTTCAAATTGAAAATCAAAAATGCGGGTGACGCGGGCAAGATATGAACCTACAGCGGCATACATAAAGCCGGAAAACAACGGCACTTGTCCGATGCGCAACACGCTAGCTTCAGGATATGTCCATGAACCATGTTTGGTTTTGAACAGCTCCATAAGCGTTCCCACCACATGAAAAATTAAAATCACCACCGCCTCGGATGGCTTTTCCAATTTTGCCGCCAGCATCAAAAGCTGGATGGCAACCGCAGTAAGCGCCAAAAAATCATAACGCGCAAACGTGGAGTTAGATGGCCAAATGAAAGCGCTGGCCAAAACAACGCCCAGAAACAAGCCGCCAAACAAACAGGCCCAAGCCTGTTTCAAACCAAAAACAATGAACTCGAGGGCGGGCCTCCACGGCCCGCTATCCGGCAACTTTGCCAAAATTTTATGGGCCACTTCATCGATGCGGGCTTCAACGCTGGTAAAACGACTCAATTCGATTTGCCCTCCGAGGCGTTCGGTAACAAATTCTTAACGATAAATCTTTGTCTTGCCCAAAAAAATTCTTGAATATGACAAGAGAATCCATCATATGCGGCCTACCCAAAGTCGCACGTGCCGCAAGGTCTCCCCAAAGCAACGACGGTGTAAGGTTTTTTGGTCTCTGCTGGTTCTCCATCGGCCAGTGGTTCTGAGAGGCAACACTTTCATTGCCCCACATGCGATTGGTTCATCCCAATCAAATCAAGGCGCAACAGTTTTAAGTTCAAGCGTTCTCCGCGTTTCCATCGGGCGGGCCTGCTTTTGCTTTAATCTGCCATTTGATTTTTCGGGAGTTAACACCATGGCCGCCACACAACGCATTCTTGATTTCTTGCGAAATGAGCAACCTGAAGGCCCATGCCTTGTGGTTGATCTCAATGTCGTTGAGGAAAACTATAAAGCATTTGATCATGCCATGCCCGGCACACGCATATTTTATGCGGTGAAGGCCAACCCAGCGCCTGAAATTTTGTCGCTTCTGGCAAACTTAGGCTCGTGCTTTGACACAGCCTCGGTGCAAGAAATTAAAATGGCCTTAGCCGCAGGTGCAACACCTGACCGGATTTCTTATGGCAACACCATCAAGAAGCAACGTGATATTGCCACAGCGCACATGCTGGGCATTTCGATGTTTGCTGTGGACTCGATTGAAGAAGTTGAAAAAGTAGCTGCGGCCGCTCCGGGTGCGCGCGTGTTCTGCCGTATCCTCACTGATGGTGCAGGCGCTGAATGGCCGCTTTCACGCAAATTTGGCTGTGAACCAGCCATGGCGAAAGATGTTTTGCTTCACGCCCACAAACTTGGTCTTGGCGCTTACGGCATCTCATTCCATGTGGGCAGCCAGCAAACCCGGCTTGGTGCGTGGGACACTGCGTTAGAGCAAGCCAAGTCAATCTTTGATGAATGTGCGGCTCTTGGCATTCACCTGCAAATGGTGAACCTTGGTGGCGGCTTTCCAACCAAATATTTGAAAGCTGTTCCCGGCACCAATTCTTATGCCAATGCCATCCATGATGGTTTGGCCAAGCATTTTGGCAATGCCATTCCTGAAACTATCATTGAGCCAGGCCGCGGCATGGTGGGCAATGCTGGTGTGATCAAATCTGAAGTTGTGTTGATTTCGAAAAAGCATGTGGATGATGATCTGCGATGGGTTTATTTGGATATCGGCAAATTCGGCGGCTTGGCTGAAACCATGGATGAAGCCATTCGCTATCCTATCGTCACTGCCAAAGATGGCGATGAAAAATCACTCTGCGTGATTGCGGGGCCAACCTGTGATTCAGCCGACGTGCTTTATGAAAAAACACCTTATGCGCTGCCGATTACGCTGTCGGTGGGTGATGATGTGTTGATTGAAGCCTGTGGCGCTTACACAACGACCTATGCATCAGTGGCGTTCAACGGCTTTCCGCCATTGAAGGCTTATGTGATTTAACCTTCACCTTTCTTTTCACCTGAGCGTCTTATCGCTTTACCCATTTCTCTCCATGGCCGGACTTGATCCGCCCATCCAGCGACTGAAAACCCGTTCCAGAAAACTGGATCAGCGGGTCAAGCCCGCCGATGGAGAGAGTTGAGATTGGAATTTAAAATGGTCACAATTCGTGCTGAGATTTCTTCTGATGTGGGCCCACGTGAGGCTTTGCTGAATCGTGCTTTTGGGGTGAAGCGTTTTCGCAAAACATCTGAAAAAATGCGCAAAGACCGTTTGCCTGCAGAAGGCTTGGCTTTTTCTGCGGTTGATGAAAATGGCAAACTTGTTGGCACCATTCGGTTGTGGAACATCATTGCAGGATCTGCTGGTGAAGCCTTGTTGCTTGGCCCCTTGGCGGTTGATGGCAAAGCGCGCGGCCGCGGCATTGGTGCCGCTTTGATGAACCACGCTTTATCGACAGCGCAGGACTTGGGCCATGCCGCAATCGTGTTGGTGGGCGACCCAGCCTATTATGATCGTTTTGGCTTTTCCGGCCAAGGCACACGCAGCTTGCATTTGCCAGGGCCGGTTGACCGTGCGCGTTTTCTGGGCCTTGAACTGGTGCAGGGCGCATTGGATGGCGCTGAAGGTTTAATTGCGGCTTGTGGTCGACTAGATGAAGGTTTGAAAGTTGCAGCGTGATTTCATTTCACCCAAAGTTTACGTTGCCCTTTTCATCATCTAATTTTGCCTTATAAGCCTTAATCGCTTGAAGGATTTTGCGCCCATGTCTGATATTGATATTTCTGAAACTGCCCGCATCCTTTCGGAAGCGCTGCCATTCCTTCAGCTTTATGATGATGAAGTGATTGTGGTTAAGTTTGGCGGCCATGCCATGGGTGATGAAAAGCTGGCCCAACAATTTGCCCGCGATATGGTGATGTTAAAAGTGTGTGGGCTTAACCCGGTTGTGGTGCACGGCGGGGGCCCGCAAATCAATCGCATGCTTGATAAGCTGGCGGTGAAAGCTGAATTTCGCGATGGTCTGCGTGTCACCGATAATGAAACCATGGAAGTTGTGGAAATGGTGCTTTCAGGCTCCATCAACAAAGCCATTGTGGCTTCCATTCAACAGGCGGGTGGCCGCGCCGTTGGCATTTCGGGAAAAGACGGAAATTTATTGATCGCTGAACGCTATGTGAAAGACAAGAAAGACCCTGTGACAGGTGTCATCACCCAGGTTGATTTTGGCCAAGTGGGCGAGCCTGCGCGCGTGAACGTTGAAATTCTCAATACGATTATGAAAAGCGATGCCATTCCTGTGATCGCACCCGTGGGCATTGGTTGGGATGGCCAAACCTATAATGTGAACGCCGATACGGCTGCTGGTGCCATTGCCTCGGCCCTTCATGCCAAACGTTTGTTGATGTTGACAGATGTGGCAGGCGTTCTGGATAAAGCCAAGCAACTTATTCGCGAATTGAAATTGGCAGATGTGCAGGGCTTGATTGATGATGGCACGATTACTGCGGGCATGATTCCGAAGATTGAAAGCGCTGCATCGGTTGTTGAATCTGGCGTTGAGGGTGTGATTATTTTAGATGGTCGCGTGCCCCATTCGGTGTTGTTGGAATTGCTCACACCGCACGGAGTTGGCACGCGTGTTTCGCGCGATGGCAAATGAAAACTCTCTCTCACGTTGATACGTGGATCTTTGATCTCGACAATACGCTTTATCATCCGTCATGCCGGTTGTTTGACCAGATGCATGTGCGGATGAGTGATTTTATCATTCAACACTTTGGTGTGGACGAGGTTGAAGCCAAGCGCCGCCGCCACCATTTTTATGTGAAATATGGAACAACGCTGCGTGGGCTGATGGTGGAGCATGGCTTGGACCCCACCGCGTTTTTGGATTATGTGCATGATATTGATTATGCCACCGTGCCTGCCAACCAACACCTTGGCAACGCCCTGGATAAACTGCCAGGCCGCAAATTGGTGTTCACCAATGGCACATTGGGCCACGCCCAACGTGTGCTTGATAGGCTTGGCTGCGCCACCCATTTTGAAGCGATCTATGACATTGTTGATAGCAGCTATATTCCAAAGCCCGACCAGCGGCCTTATGAGAAATTCTTGGCGGTGCATGGCGTTGACCCAACCCGTTCAGCGTTTTTTGAAGATCTAAGCGAGAACCTTTTGGTGCCGCGCAGTGTGGGCATGAAAACCGTTTTGGTGGGCACGCATGATGAAGCTTTATTGCCTGCCCATGTTGATTATGTTACCGACGATTTGGCAGAATTTTTACACGGAGTTTCAAAATGAAAAACGCACAAAGCATTATCGAAGCGGCATGGGAAGCGCGCGATAAAGTAACCTTAAAAACCAAAGGCGATGTGCGTAAGGCCGTTGAATTTGCGCTGGGTCAGCTTGATGCAGGCAAGCTGCGCGTGGCCTCTAAGGAAGCAGGCGAATGGCAGGTGCATCAATGGCTTAAAAAAGCTGTGCTTTTGTCGTTCCGTTTGAATGATATGGAAGTGATCAAAGGCGGCCCCGGCACATCAAAATGGTGGGACAAGGTGCCTTCAAAATTTGATGGTTGGACGGCTAAAAAATTCCGCGATTCGGGTTTTCGCGCTGTGCCGAATTGCATCGTGCGCCGCTCGGCTTACATTGCGCCGGGCGCAATCCTCATGCCTTCGTTTGTCAACCTTGGCGCTTATGTGGATACGGGCACCATGGTTGATACATGGGTGACGGTTGGCTCCTGCGCCCAGATCGGCAAGAACGTGCATTTGTCTGGCGGTGTTGGCATTGGCGGCGTGTTGGAACCCATGCAGGCAGGTCCCACCATTATTGAAGACAATTGTTTTATTGGTGCGCGTTCAGAAGTGGTTGAAGGCGTTGTGGTGGGTGAAGGTTCCGTCATCTCCATGGGCGTGTTTATCGGGCAGTCGACGAAGATTGTTGATCGCGCCACGGGTGAAGTTCATATGGGCAAGGTTCCGCCTTATTCCGTTGTGGTTTCAGGATCACTGCCGCAAAAACCATTCGCTGATGGTTCACCATCACCATCGCTTTATTGCGCGGTGATTGTGAAACGCGTGGATGAGAAAACCCGCAGCAAAACCAGCATTAACGAGCTGCTGAGAGACTAGCCCCTTCCCGATTCATTCATTCTCAGCAATACTGCCCTTGTGGGGCATTTTTCGTGGGAGAATAAAATGGATTGGAAATATCTTTTAACCAGTTTTGAAGGGCGCACAAATCGCAAGCCGTTTTGGCTTTCGGTTCTAATTTTGGTCATCGTGACGTGGATTTTGGAATTCATACTGTTTGCAATTTTCGGCACAGGCATGATGCATATGGATCCCAATGCGACACCCGAAGCAACGGCTGCAGCAGCACAACAAGCCATGAGCGGCATGATGTTGCCGATTGGCATTTTGACACTTTTGATTTTATGGCCAAGCTTGGCGATTTATACAAAGCGCTGGCATGACCGCGATAAATCTGGCTGGTGGACATTGATTATTTTTGTGCCGGTTATCGGATCAATCTGGCTTTTGGTTGAACTGGGCTTCCTGCGCGGCACCGAAGGGCCAAATCGTTTTGGCGCTGATCCGCTGGCTTAAGTAATTTAAGTTCCGCAAAAAGTTTGCAGCACTTCTTCCTGTGGCAGAGGTGCTGCTTCTAAATCTTTAAAACCTTGTTGCTCGGTAAAGGGAGATTGCACGGCGTTGAGCAGGCGGTGGAATGGTGCAAGGTCGCCCAGTTCTGCGGCGGCCAAAGCTTCGGCCACGCGGTGGTTGCGCGCAATATAAACCGGGTTATGATGTTTCATCAATTCATTGGCTTTTGCACTTTTCAGCGTGTTCCATTGCTGGTCCCATTCATCATGGGCAAGTTTTGACATGAAGAATTTCTCCACGTTTTCACCGCGCGTTAGCCCCATAAAAAACAACGTAAAATCTGCCCGCGCATTGGCCATGTGTTGCAATGTTGTGGCAATAAAATCCGTCTGCGATAAATCATCAATGCCAAGCTTAGCCAGCATGCGCTGTTCAAACGCCGCCTCAAATTGCGGCATATAGTTTTGCAATTCGGTTTCAGCGATTTTGATTGCGTAGGTTTTATCGTCATCCAACACTGGCAACAGGCATTCGGCCAAGCGTGTCAGGTTCCACAACCCGATCATCGGCTGTTTGTCAAAAGCATAACGGCCATTTTCATCAATTGAGCTGAACACTTTTTGCGGGTCAAAGCCGTCCATGAAGGCACACGGGCCATAGTCAATCGTTTCGCCCGCAATTTGCATATTATCGGTGTTCATCACACCGTGAATGAAACCAAAACTCATCCACATCGCAATCAATTTTGCTTGGCGTGAAATTGCTGTCGCCAAAAAATCTTGCGCGGTTGTAACGCCAGGCATATGGCGCGCAATTTCATGGTTCATCAGTGTACGGATGGTTTCAACGTCATGGCGCGCCGCCAGATATTGAAAAGTTCCCACACGCACATGACTTTTGGCCACGCGGGTGAGCACTGCCCCCTGCTCTGGCTTTTGCCGCCACACGCGTTCACCCGTGGCCATGACAGCAAGCGACCGTGTGGTAGGAACGCCCAAGGCGGCCATGGCCTCGCTGATAATATATTCGCGCAGCATGGCAGACACAGTGGCCCGGCCATCTGCACCCCTTGAGAATTGCGTGCGACCAGAACCTTTTAAATGCAGTTCACGCGTCGTGCCATCGGCCAAAACCACATCGCCTAACAACATGGCGCGGCCATCGCCCAAGCTTGGGTTAAAGCCCCCGAATTGATGGCCAGCATAGGCCATGGCCAATGGCGATCCGTGGGCGGCTGATTGGTTGCCCGATAAAAGCTGGGCTGCTTCATCGCTTTCCAACCATGAAGGATCAATACCCATATGCTGGGCCAGCGTTGAATTGCCAATCAATAGCTTGGGCGCTGCAACGGGTTTCAGCTCTGCCAGCGCATGAAGCACGGCAGGCAGTTGAGCATAGGTCTGGTTGATCAATGGGGCTTGCATGGCCTTAATATAGGCGATGGCAGGCCACGTTCCAGCTTTACTTCGACAAATAAACTTGGCCGCTGATGGCTGATGTTATGGCGGAAAAGGCGCTGGCCAAATCTGCGCCGCTGTTCACCACATAAAAGTCCTTGTCAGGATCAGATGCACAGGCCTGCAAGCGTTCACGCTGGCTTGAATCATCCAGGTCATAGGCCAGCGTGATCACGGTTATGCCAGAGGCTTTTACGTTGCCGCAAATCTGTTCCAAGTTGCTGTCACCTTGGGCAACGCTGCGGGAATTGCCTGGCCCCCAAGCAGGTTCAGTTTGCGTGCCATCTGTCAGCACCACCATGAATTTTGATGTGGTTTTATCAGAATAGCTCGCACCCTCACCATAAGGCGCATTGGGCGAAAGCACATGATAGCCAAATTCTACACCCAATGGCACATGGGTATAGGCATAGGGTGTCATGGCCGCCAATTGGGCTTTCAAAGCGGTGAAATTATTGGTCAACGGTTGTAACACGAGGTGATGGGACACATAGCCATTGCAGCCCCACGCAGCATGATCGGGCACCATGGGCTGGCCCCATTTTGTGGCATCGTCTGATGGGTTGGGCGTGGCATCGGAAAGATTGAGTGGATAAAGCCTGTCTTGCGTGCAGCCTGTCCATGTGCCACCAGTTTTTCCTGCAACATAGTTGCTGGGCAGCGATGTATAAACATGATGCGAAAATGGCACGAGAGCGAATTTCACTTTGGTGGGGTCGTTCTTCGTCAAGGTATCAATCAATGTGGTGGCGGCATCGCGCATGGCCAGATATTTAATTTGCCCGCCTGCGGGG
>JANXRO010000316.1 GCA_025356765.1 Hyphomicrobiales bacterium
ATCGGCTTGGCATTGCCTGTGATCAACGTGTCGCCCTTCTGGCAGTTGGCCATATCAGGTGCAGCAATTCTTCTCGCAATCGTTCTTAATGCACGTGGTGAAAAAACCCAAGGTCGTCTCATCTTGAAAAAGGCGCAAGACGCATGAGCATCGAAACCCGCCATATTCCAGATAGGCTTGACCAACCGCTTGGCGCTGCCCTTCGATCATGGGAAATGCTGTTACTGGTAGTGGCCATTGGCGTTTTTATTTTTAACAGCCTTGCCTCCCCGCATTTTCTGGATGTGTGGACGCTGTCTGACATGACCTATAATTTCACGGAAAAGGCGTTGATTGCCTTGCCCATGGCGCTGCTCATCATTGCTGGTGAGATTGATCTTTCGGTCGCTGCCACCTTGGCCTTATCTTCAACCCTAATGGGGCTGGCGATGACCTTTGGTTTTGGCACACCTGCATTGGTTGTTGTGGGCGTTGTTGTGGGCTTGGCGTGCGGGGCCTTCAATGGCCTGCTGGTCACCGGACTTAATTTGCCATCCATCGTGGTAACAATCGGCACCATGAGCCTGTTTCGCGGATTGGCGTTCATCATTTTGGGTGATCATGTTTATAAAGGCTATCCGGCAAGCTTTGATTTTTTTGGTCAAGGTTATGTGTTCTGGGTCATCTCATTTGAACTGACGCTGTTTTTAATTTTCGCGGTGATCTTTGGCTTCTTGCTGCATTTCACGAGCTTTGGCCGCAGGCTCTATTTTGTGGGCCGCAACCCCGTGGCTTCACTTTTTTCAGGCGTAAATGTGAAGCGTGAGAAGTTTATTCTGTTCTGCCTCACAGGTGTTATGTCAGGTGTTGCCGCTGTGCTTTTAACGTCGCGTTTGGGTTCAACACGGCCTTCCATTGCGCAAGGTTTTGAACTTGAAGCCATCACCATGGTGGTGCTTGGCGGCGTTGCCATCACGGGCGGAGCTGGAAC
Source organism: Hyphomicrobiales bacterium (assembly GCA_025356765.1). Classification (GTDB taxonomy): domain Bacteria; phylum Pseudomonadota; class Alphaproteobacteria; order Rhizobiales; family Aestuariivirgaceae; genus Aestuariivirga. Next base: position 971 of record JANXRO010000316.1, read on the forward strand.
AATTCCGGGCGTGGTGTTGGCGGCACTCATCATGGGTCTGGTTACATTTGGTTTTGGCCTTCTCAATGTGCCCGGCATTGTGATGTCGATTTTTGTGGGCGCCATGTTGATTGTGGTTATTGCATTTCCAATTTTATGGAAGCGCTTCATGTGGGTTCTTAAAAAATGACGTCCGAAAAATATGCTTTCACCATGAAGCTTCATGCCGGAAAATTAGACGAATATAAAAAGCGCCATGATGAAATTTGGCCGGAACTTGTATCGCTTTTGAAAGACGCGGGGATTTCAGATTATTCCATTCACTTGGATGAAAAGAGCAATATTCTTTTTGGTGTTCTGTGGCGCACTATTCCAAACACAATGGGCGAGCTTGCCAATCACGCCATTATGAAACGCTGGTGGGCGCATATGGCCGACATTATGGAAACCCATTCCAACAACGAGCCTGTTGCAACGCCGCTCGTCAATGTTTTTCACATGGTATAAAACATGACAACGCTGCGCCATGTGGCGGTGATTGATATTGGCAAAACCAACGCCAAGGTGGCGGTGGTTGATCTTCAATCCAATTCTGAAATTGCTGTTCGCAAACAGGCCAACCATGTTTTGAGTGGCGCGCCCTATCCACATTATGATGTGGAAAAAATTTGGGTTTTTATTTTAAATGCGCTTTCAGATTTGCAGCGCGAAACTTCAATTGATGCCATTTCCGTTACAACCCATGGCGCGACGGCGGCACTGTTAAATGACACGGGCCAACTTGCGCTACCCATTCTTGATTATGAGTTTGATGGTTATGGCGCATTGGCCAAAAACTATGACGCAGTGCGCCCGGACTTTTCACAAACAGGTTCACCGCGATTGCCCATGGGGCTTAACCTTGGGGCGCAGATTTATTGGTTGGAATGCAACTTTCCCCAAGAGTTTTTAAAAACCAGACACATTTTGATGTATCCACAATATTGGTCATATCGCTTTACGGGCGTTGCCTCAAATGAGGTGACTTCACTGGGGTGCCACACTGATTTGTGGAACCCTTTCCTTGGTGATTATTCTGATCTGGTCGAGACCATGAAGTGGCGCAGATTATTCGCACCCATGCGCCGCGCCGCAGATGTTTTAGGTTCGATCACAGCAGACGTGGCGCAGCAAACGGGCCTCGCCCCCAAAACGCCGGTTGTTGTGGGAATTCATGATTCCAACGCCTCGGTTGTGCCGCATCTTTTGCAACATTCAAAGCCCTTTGCCGTTGTGTCGACGGGAACTTGGGTTGTGTGCATGGCCATAGGTGAGCATCAAAAACCACTGGATAAAAATCGTGATACGCTGATCAATGTCAACGCTTTTGGGGGTGCCATGCCATCTGCGCGTTTTATGGGCGGGCGCGAATTTGAAATGCTGTCACAGGGTCGCAACGAAACTTACACGATCGAAGATGTTGATGCTGTGCTTGCTGGTTTAGCATTTTTATTGCCCTCGGTTGTTGAAGGTTCTGGCCCCTATCCGCAGCACAAACACCAATGGATCGGCGCACCAGAGGCAGGCCAAATTCATGTTGCCTTGTCATTCTATTTGGCTTTGATGACGGCGACATGCCTTGATTTGATCGGCGCTGAAGGCGAAATTATTCTCGAAGGCCCATTCTTAAAAAATGAACTGTTTAAGTTGATGCTGGAGGCCGCCGCAGGCAGGTGCGTTGTTGGTGGCCAATCTGGCAGCACCGGAACGACCATTGGTGCAGCGCTTTTGTTTTCATCGGGTGCGCCACGCCCCATGATAAAAAGCCAAGAGTCTGTTGCAAAACTTTCGCTTTACAAAACCTATGCGCAGAAATGGAAAGAGTTGGTCAAAGCCCCTAACATTAAAAGCGCTTAAATATCCAAAGCTTCAATGTTTGAAAATGCTGTGCGCAAGGCTTTGGACCATTCGGTTGAAAGCATTTTGAAATAAGGATCATCAGGCCCGATGCGTTTTGTGTGTTCAATTTTCAATTGGTCTGTTTCATAGGTTAGAAGATCAATCGGCAAACCCACACTTAAATTTGAACGCAGGGTTGAATCAAACGACACCAAAATCATTTTTGCAGCTTCACCCAATTCCATGCTGCTGCGCGCCACCCGATCAAGGATGGGCTTGCCATATTTATGTTCACCAATTTGAAAAAATGGCGTGTCGGCTGTGGCTTCAATAAAATTTCCTGCCGCGTAAATATTAAAGAGCCGCGGCGGTTCCGCACCAATTTGCCCACCGAAAATAAAGCTGGCGGCAAATGCTTCGCCATTGGCGGTAAGAAAACCTTCATCACTTTCTTTAACAGCGCGCACGGCAGCCCCAACAACCAAAGCCGCTTGAAACATTGTCTTGGCCGACTTTAATGTTTCGCCAACGGCCGGGGCATTGGCAATCAATTCCGAAAGCATGCTGGTGACAGCCTGTGTGACTGCGAGATTTCCCGCTGTTAGCAAAACAAAAACACGCTCGCCCGGAAACTCCCACGTATGCAGTTTTTTAAATTTGCCAACATTGTCTATGCCAGCATTGGTACGCGTGTCGGCAGCCATCACCAAGCCTGTTTCAAGAAGCATTCCCACACAATATGTCATTAATTAATTCCGCTTCGCTTTATTTACTGTTGGGCAATCTCGACACGGACTTCAACCGTCATCTGCTCGGCCTCAGTGCCGCCGCGCCTTGAGCCTTTGACCGGGGCCACGGCCATGGCATCAAGGCCTGCCGCCACGCGCACGTATTGTTCTGTGGGGCTTTGGCAATTGGTGGCATCAAAGCCCACCCAACCCAAATCGGGAATTAATAATTCTGCCCAAGCATGGGCCGCCACCGATGAAGCGCCAGCCCCTGTTACGAGATAACCCGTGACATAGCGCGATGGAATTCCAAGTGAACGCGCCATTCCCACCATGAGATGAGAATGATCTTGGCAAACGCCGCTGCGCCGCGCAAAGGCTTCAGCCGCCGTGCTGTTTGTTTGCGTTGTGCCCACTTCATAGGCAACGGTTTCGTGCAAATGGCCCATCAAACTATGAGCAGTTGCGAGGGCGCTTGCCTTGTCACCCCATTGCATAAGTTCAGCGGAAATGGAGGCATCGGGCATTGTCAACAGCGTTTGGCGCAAGAACACAGTGTCTGGCACATTCGAAATTAACCCAGTGACAAGGCCTGCCGTATCTTTCGTTTCAACTTCGCCTTCGGCCAGAACGATATTTTCCAAAGGCAAATTATGCGCGGTGACCAGATGGATCAGATTCCCAAACCCATCAACATAAGACAATGCATTTTCAATGCCCGCTGTAGAGATTTTCCAATCAATGGTTTTTTGACCGTCAAAGTTGGTTGGCGTGAGGTGGAGCCGCTGCACCAGATAGCTTGGCCTTTCGGCATAACGATAATGGGTTTGATGATGAATGCGAATGCGCATGGCTTCACGGAAAATTATAGGTCTGGGCTATGGCCGCAGACACGTTGGTGTTGGCTATTACAAAATCGCGGATATATTCGTGAAGGCCGCTTTGAAATATATTCTCCATTTTTGCAGCACGTAATTTCGCCAAGGTTTGTGCGGCCAAGTCATGGCAATCATAACGCTTGCCATGGATTTGGGCCAAGCCTTCAAGGGCGGTGTTGATCCACTGATAACTGAACACCAAAGACCGCGGCATTTCTTCACGCAGCATTAAAAACTCGGCCACCAGCCAAGGCCTGTAATGGCTATCACGATAAAACCACCGATAAGCCCGATGCGCCGACACGCTGCGCAAAATCTGCGCCCATTGCTGCATATCAACCTCTGATCCAACATCAGAGGGCTTGGGCAACAGGATGAAATATTTCACATCCAATATGCGTGCGGTGTTATCAGCCCGTTCAACAAAATTGCCCAGTTGGCTGAAATAATAATTTTCATTACGCAACATGGTGCCAAGCACAGCGCCACGAAAAGACATTGAGCGTTGTTTAACCCACTCTAGAAAAACCGGAAGCCGATCGGCAGTTAAATCAGATGATTTTACCGCCACCAATTCATTCCATGTGGCGTTCATGCTTTCCCACACGTCACGCGTTAACGCGGTTCGCACTGCGCGGCCATTGTTGCGGGCGGTGCGGATGACAGATTTGATGCTTGATGGATTGGTTTCATCGAAAATCAAAAAGTCGATCACCTTCGCAGCGACAATATCCTTGTGTTTTTCATCGTAGGAAACTTCACATGCTGCACTGAGCAAGGTCGACCGCCATTCATCGCGGTGGCCTTCAATGGCACCCGGCATTAATGAAATGCGATGGCCCACTTCGAGAAGGCGCGCCATGTTTTCTGCGCGCTCCATATAACGCGACATCCAATATATTGATGATGCAGTTCGCCCTAACATTAATCTTCCAACACCCACGTATCTTTGGTGCCGCCCCCTTGGCTGGAATTCACCACAAGCGAACCTTCTTTCAAGGCAACGCGTGTAAGACCACCTGGGGTGATGCGCACCTGATCCCCCGACAAAACAAAGGGTCGCAAATCCACATGGCGTGGCGCAACGCCAGAGGCTGTATATGTGGGCACAGTGGAAAGTGCCAAAGTCGGCTGAGCAATATAATTGGAAGGATTGGTTTTCAAGATTGCGCGAAAATTTTCAATTTCTTGTTTGGACGATGTTGGCCCCACCAACATGCCATAACCACCTGAGCCATGCACTTCTTTTACAACCAGCTCTGCCAGATTATCCAAAACATAAGACAACGAGTCTGCTTCGCTGCAACGCCATGTGGGCACGTTTTTGAGCAATGGTTTTTCGCCAGTGTAAAATTCAATCACGTCAGGAATGTAGGTATAGATTGATTTATCATCGGCAATGCCGGTTCCGGGCGCGTTCACAATCGTCACGCGGCCAGCCCTGTAAAGATCAACCAAACCCGGAATGCCAATGGCTGAGTCTGGTTTGAACGACAGCGGATCAAGATAGGCATCATCAATCCGGCGATAGATAACATCAACCCGCTGGGGCGCTTGAGTCGTGCGCATGTAAAGCGCGCCATCAGACACAAACAAATCGCCGCCTTCGCAAAGTTCAACACCCATTTCATCGGCCAAAAACGCATGTTCAAAAAATGCCGAATTGTGAATGCCGGGTGTTAAAACAACAATTGTTGGTTCGCCCATACAGCCTGCTGGCGCAACACTTTCAAGCGTTTTGCGTAAAAGGGCTGGATAATTATCAACCGGAGCAACCCGCTGCTGCACAAACAAATCGGGGAACAAGTGCATCATCGCTTCACGGCCTTCGAGCATGTAAGAAACGCCAGAGGGTGTTCGGCAATTGTCTTCCAACACATAAAATTCGTTTTCGGCCACGCGCACAATATCCACGCCAACAATATGCGCATAAATTCCGCGGGCTGGATTAACCCCCACCATTTCTGGCACGAAAGCAGCATTCTGCGTGATGATGTGATGGGGAATGCGGCCAGCGCGAATAATTTCTTGGCGATGATAAATATCATGCAGAAATGCGTTCAGCGCCCGCACCCGCTGTTCAATGCCCGCCGAAAGCCTGCGCCATTCCAAAGCTGAAAAAACCCGTGGAATAATATCAAACGGAATAAGGCGTTCAGTTGCCGCATCATCGCCATAAACCGCAAAAGTTATACCTTGTCTGCGAAACCTGTTTTCAGCTTCGCGCTTGGCGCGTTCAACATCTGTACTGCTGATGGTTTTGAGCCACGCTTCAATATCCACATAGGGCGGCCGCGTTTGACCCTTGCCGCCACCCATTTCGTTAAACAATTCGCTCATTGCCTTACTATCAATCACTTTTGCGAAATTTGGCAAGCCCTTATCGCTAAATTCTACTCAATCTTTTTCTCTGCATAAATTATAAGCAAACCTGAGTTTTCTTTTGTCTCTATTTCAACATCTGTGTTTTGAAAAGCATCACTTTCAATCCACCGTGGTTGATGGGCGGGTTTGGCTTTGCAAAAGGTAAGCCTGTTGCTTTTGCCAAAGTGGCATCGGTGGTGATCAAGCCCACGCGCCAACCATAAAACCGGGTGATGAGGGTTTTGCCTAAGGCAGCGTATAAATCCATCAGCGGCTTTTTATCGCCAATGCGGGTGCCATAGGGAGGATTGACGATTACTAATCCTGCTGGCCCTTCGGGGGGCTTCAAATCGCTCACTGAAAAATGTTTGAAGGAAGTGCATATATCAACGCCCGCCCTTTGTGCATTGGCCTTGCACATGGCGATGGCCCCTTGGTCACGATCGCTGCCGTAAAACTTAAATTGAGTTTCGCGCAATTGGGTTCTGCTGCGCATTAGCTGCCATGTTTCATTGTCGAAAGATTTCAGATCTTCAAACGCAAAATGGCGTTCGCGGCCGGGCATAAGGCCTAGAGCAATTTCAGCTGCCTCAATGACAAATGTGCCTGATCCACACATCGGGTCTACTATTGTTTCATTGCCGGTAAAACCACAATCACGCAGAAAATAGCTGGCCAAGGTTTCACGCAAAGGTGCTTTACCGATGGCTTCCTTATGGCCGCGCTTGTGAAGAGACTCGCCAGACGTATCAACGCTGATGGTGCACAGG
>JANXRO010000317.1 GCA_025356765.1 Hyphomicrobiales bacterium
CAAGGGCCTTTGCCGCGCGATTCTAAAACGTGGACTGCTTGTGCAGGCATGTGTGTTCTCAATAATGTTTTGCCGTTCACCGCCATTTCATGGGGACAGCACTTTATTTCGGGTGGTTTGGCATCGGTTATCAATGCCACAACGCCGATGTTTGGCGCAGCGTTCATGGCGTTATTTGGAATGGAAAAATTATCATTGCGCAAAGGCTTGGCGTTGGCCTTGGGTCTGGTTGGCGTGGTGGTTTTGAAAGAGGGCAAGTTTGGCGATTTGGGCGCGCAAAGCTTAGGGATTCTTGCGGTGACATTTGCTTCGGGCTGCTATGGCCTTTCAACTGTTTGGGCCAAAAAGCGATTGATGGGCATTGCCCCCATGACGATTGCCACATGCCAACTTTTATCATCAGCAACAATCATGGCGGTTTTGGCGGCAACATTTTCAACGCCCTCGCTTTATTTTGCGGCTTCGGCGCAAACATGGGCGGCGCTTGTTGGACTTGCTGCACTTTCAACGTCTATCGCCTATCTGATTTTCTTTCGCATCAACAAACGGTCTGGCCCATCTTTCGTGGTGTTGGTGACGATGCTGGTTCCTGTTTCCGCAATTCTGCTGGGCTATTGGATTTTGAATGAGCAGTTGAGTTTGATCCAATTGGTGGGCGCTGCAATTATTTTCAGCGCGTTGTTGATTATTGATGACCGTGTATTGCAAAAACTTGGAATCAAACTGGCTTAACTAAAACACCACCTGTTGTTGGCGTTTTAACACCCGTTGTTCGAGGATATGTCAGCGGCAAACCCTTGATTGAACGCACGGCCAAATAGGCCCAGGCTTCTGCTTCCATCGCATCGCCATTCAGGCCCAACTCTTCGGCGGGCGCAACATGGGGAAGCAATTCCCGCAACATTTTCATAATCGCCACATTGTGCCTGCCGCCGCCGCAGATGATCCATCGCAAGGGCGGCTTAGGGAACCAGTCTTGCGCCTTGGCAATGGAATGGGCGGTCAGCGCGGCTAAGGTTGCGGCACCATCTTCAACGGCCAGTGAGGCAAAACTCAGTTTTGCAAAGCTGTTGCGATCCAATGATTTTGGGGGCTTTTCTTTGAAGTAAAAATGCGCAATGGCCATGGCAAGATGTGATCTGGAGATATGGCCTTTCAGCGCAATCTTTCCGCCATCATCGAAAGCATGGCCAGTGTGCTTCATCATCCAATCATTCAGCAACGCGTTGCCGGGGCCCGTGTCAAAAGCCAGCAATTCATCATCTGGCCCCACATAGGTAACGTTAGCAACGCCACCGATATTCACAAAGGCAATGGGTTCTTCAGGCGCCAGTGCGCGGTGATAGGCTGGCACCAAGGGTGCGCCTTGGCCGCCCGCGGCCACATCCGCCGCGCGCATGTCAAACACCACGTCAATGCCAGTGGCCTTGGCCAAGGCAGAACCATTGCCCAACTGCACGGTGAGTTTTGCTTCAGGCTTATGCAAAACTGTTTGGCCGTGAAAGCCGATTAAGTCTATTTTAGAGTCACTTAAGTGGAAATGTTGAATAAACTTGTGAACAGCATTGGCATGCCACTGGGTGATTGCGGTTTCAGTTTCCGCTAATGATGCCGGCCTGTCTTCACGCTTTTGGATTTTCAGCGCATCCACCAATGCCAAACGCAATTGGCTTTGTTGTTCTTGGGTGTAAGAATATGTCGCTGAAGGGCCGCGATTGACGATTGTCTGTCCATCGGTTTCAAGCAGGGCAACGTCAATGCCATCCAACGATGTGCCCGACATTAAACCCAGCGCGCGATAGATTTTTGACACCACCACTTCCCCTTGATAAGAGGCCTCATTATGACCCACTATAAATCAGAATTCCTTAACACACTTAGCCAACGCGGATTTATTCATCAATGCTCTGATTTTGAGGGGCTGGATGCTTTAGCCGCTGCGCAAAAACTTGTGGCCTATATCGGCTTTGATTGCACGGCTGCTTCATTGCACGTAGGTTCGCTCGTTCAAATTATGCTTTTGCATTGGCTGCAACACACGGGCAACAAGCCAATCGTTCTGATGGGTGGCGGCACAACACGGGTGGGAGATCCATCAGGCCGCGACGAAAGCCGCAAAATTTTATCGCTCGATGATATCGAAAACAACAAGCGTGGCATCCAACAGGTTTTTGCTAAATTTTTGAAGTTTGGCCAAGGTGCAACAGATTCCATGATGGTCGACAATGCCGAATGGTTGACCACATTAAACTATATCGACATGTTGCGCGATGTTGGAAAGCACTTCAGTGTGAACCGAATGTTGGCCATGGATTCTGTGAAGCTTCGGTTGGAACGCGAACACGAACTTTCATTCATTGAATTTAACTATATGGTTTTACAGGCCTATGATTTTAGCGAGTTGGCGCGGCGCTATGGTTGCAATTTGCAAATGGGTGGCAGCGATCAATGGGGCAATATTGTGAACGGCATAGACCTAGGCCGCCGCATGGGCACGCACCAACTTTATGCGTTAACATCGCCACTGATCACGCTTTCATCGGGTGCTAAAATGGGCAAAACGGCATCGGGTGCTGTTTGGCTCAATGCCGACATGCGCTCACCCTATGAATATTGGCAATTTTGGCGCAACACGGAAGATGCCGACGTGGCGCGGTTTTTGAAGTTGTTTACAATTTTGCCCATGGCAGAAATTGCCAAGCTTGAAATGTTGGGTGGCGCTGAAATTAACGAGGCTAAAAAAGTTTTGGCCAATGCGGCAACCGCATTGCTTCATGGGCAAGCAGCTGCTGATGAGGCCGCAGAAACTGCGCGTAAAACATTTGAAGAAGGTGCCTCTGCTGCTGGCCTTCCCACATTCACGCTTTCCCTACCCATGGGCATATTGCAGGCGAGCGTGGCAGTTGGGTTTGCCACATCAAACGGCGAGGCCAAGCGTGCCATCCAAGGCGGGGCCATTCGCATTGATGACAAGCCCGTAGCTGACGACAAGTTGATGATTGAAGATAAAATGTTCAATGCCGAGGGTATCATCAAATTATCGATGGGCAAAAAGAAGCACGTGCTTTTGAAGCGGGCTTAATTCGAACTATTGTTTTGCGTTGTTTGTTGGCGCTGCTTTTGGATTGAAATCAAAAAGACGACGGAAAATGCCGGGCGCTAAAGCCGACAGTGGGTTCATTTGAATCTGCGGCGTGGCCACAGTGCCCCCGATTGAATAGGTTACACCGAAGATGCCTTCGTTGTAATTGCCGCCGCTGAGAATATCGCCAATCACCGGCACATTGTTAAAGGCGCGAGACAAGCCGCAGGCGGGCACAACAGTGCCAGAGACATCCAAGGCATTATCGTTCTTGCGCAATACACCATCGGCTGTGGCGCACATGCTTGTGCCGCGCACCGTGACGTTCTTAAAGCGAATAAAATTGCCATCTGCGGTGAAGGGCAAATAGAGTGTGTTGAAAGAAACTCCATCTTTGCGTGGGCCGGTTTTGGTGGGTTGGCCACGCTTATCAAGTTGGGCCAACGTGGCTTCGTTGCGCACATCAAAATTGTGAATGATCAAATTGCCATTGCGAATGGGCGAGCCCTCTTCATTGCCAATCAGCGCATAAAAATCCAGTGAACCACCAGCAATTTTTGAATAAAAATTAGCTGCTCGCATGGTTGATCCGGCATCAGAACTTTTCACCCGCATCTCGCGCCCCTCGGGCAAAGGAACCACCGTGGCTTGAAGCGTTTGGCCATTGAGATAGGTGCCTTGCAAGTTTGCTTCAGCAATCTTGCCAGCACGTGCACGCAATGTTGCCGAAACATCTGTTACAACTTCGCCCCTATTGGCCACCACTTTGTCAAAATGCGCGCGCATGGTGAAATCTTGCGATGCGCTTTGTTTATCCGCCCCCACAGCACCTTTCGGAAGTGGCGAAATCAAAGTTTTAATATAAGGTCTTGCATCAAAATTAGTGCCTGTAATTTGCAGATCAATTGTGCCATCCCCGGGGATGGCGCGCACGCTGAATACATTTTCGTCGTCCAGCTTGATCTCGTTCATCGCCACGGCTTTTAATTTGCCTTGGTTTGTCAGTTCAATTGCGCCGCGCAAATGCAGCCCTTCGCCGTCCAATTTAAAATCTTGAATGCTGCGGCCAGCATCAGAACTTTTCACTTGAAATGAAGCAAATGTGCCATCGGTTGCAGCACGCTTCCAACTGATGGCCGCCAAACGCATTGCCGCGTTTGAAAGATCTGCCTTGATATCAAACACCGAATTGCCAGCATCATCTTTCTGCATCGTGGCTTCAACCGGCACAGGGCCTGTTAGATAATCAGAAAGTTTGATGCCCATTTTCTCGCGGCTTTTGTCGTCAAGAACTGCTGAAAAACTGGCCGTGGCGTCACCTCCGTTGCGCGGTTTGCTCCACACAATTTTCGCCGGAAATCCATTGATTTTGGCAGGCCCTGAAACATCAATTTTTTCAGGGCTAACAGAAATATCAAAATTGCCATCGGTCAAATCCATTCCCGGGCCAACGTCAGGGGCTGTAACATTTCTAATCGCCACGTCGGTTGTAAACTGCACCCGCTCTTTGGGCACATCTTTGATCATGGGGAATTTCAGACCAATTTTCACATGTGCATCACCCTTCACGTTGGGAAAATCGGCCAAGGCTTCTGGTTTAATAATTTTCACGTCAGGCTGGGCCGCAAATGCCAACATGGATGCAACGGGACCTTCTAAATCGAAATCAAAAGTGCCGGGAACTTCTACCGTTAAAAGATCATTTGCCTGAAAACGCCCGCTTTTTAAGCTGATCACTTCGCCACTATCAAGCTTCGATGTGCCACTTTCAATTTTCAAATCAAAATCATTATCGATAAGGCGCGCCTCGCCTGATGCGTCACTCACCACAGGCAGATTTTTGAAATAATGGGTTGTTACATTTTTCAAGGTGAAATTAAAATCCACAGATCCGTCAGGATTGCGCCGATTTATTTTTGCATCTGCCAAAGCATTTTCAGCGAAGTTGATTTGGAACGTGCCTTCGGTAACTTGGCCCGCAGAAACATTTTCGGTAATCCAATCCCGCGAATGCGGTGCCACAATGGGTGGCCAGAGTGACTTCAACAATCCAGCTGAAATATCACGTACGCGGCCTGCAACATGCACGCCCGGAGATTTCTCACCGCCGGTTACATAACCGCGCAAACGCACTCCTGTGTTGGCCGCAGTGATCACCAGATCAGCAATATCAAGCCGTGCTTCGTCCACCGACGCTTGGCCCGAAAACTCGATTTTATCGACTAGGGTGTCTGATATTTGGCTGGTGTCTTCGGCGGCTTTTTTCGTGGCAAGTTTGAGGGCAATTGCCGTGAGTTTGCCGTGCAGATTTCGCACCGCCTGCAACGTGCCCGATAAATCAACGCGCCGCCCCGCCACAACCAAGCTTGAATTGGCAATATCAAAGCTTGCGGATTCAGGCACATAGGCCACCCGCAATGCGCCTTCATCAATGCTGATGGGAACGGCAAAATAATCTGGCAATGTGATGGTGCCGGGCTTGGCTTGAAATTCTCCAGCAGCAGAAAGCATCACACCATCCGCACCCGTTTCAAGTTCGATATGGCCAGAGAGCGGCGTTGTCACGGCAGCAAATTGCGAAAGTGCGAAAATCTTTTGCGCCACATTCGCGGGCACAACATTATCGACAGTGGAACTCACTTCAAATTTTTTGCTTTCGTGACGATAGGTGGCCGAAAGCTCGGCGTGCCATGGCTTGTCGCTGGTGGCTACGTCAATTTTGGCCAAAACGACAAAACCATAGGGCATCTTTTTATAGGTCAAATCAGCGCGCGGGGCA
>JANXRO010000324.1 GCA_025356765.1 Hyphomicrobiales bacterium
TAGCATTGTTTCCAACCGTATCAACGGAAATGGCACCACCGAAGCGTCTATTCAGCAGCAGGGCAAAGACCGGATTTCCATCCAAATTCCTGGCCTGCAAGACCCTGAAAAAGTGAAAGAGCTTTTAGGTTCAACCGCCAAACTTACGTTCCAGTTGCTGTGCGCCGAACAGGCTTCAGGTGCAGGTGCAACGCCACCAGCAGATTGCACGGGCTATCCCACCAAGGAAGATGTGGAAGCCTTGCTTGCACAAAAAAATGCTGATGCCATCAAAAAAGATGCTGCCGCAAAAAAGCTGACACAGGCTGATTTGACAGACGCAGATTTTAAAACTCTGCGCCAAGTGTGGGTGCAAACATCCAGCCGCTCGATTGTTGATGGTGCTGATCTGGTGGATGCACAACCCTCTTTTGACCAGAACAATCGTCCCATGGTCACATTCCGCTTCAACCAAAAGGGTGCGGTTAAATTTGGCAAATTGACAGCAGACAATGTGGGAAAACCCTTTGCCATTCTGCTGGATAAAGTTATTCAAAGTGATCCTGTGATCAATGATGCCATTTTGGGTGGCACGGGCCAAATTTCCGGCAGTTTTACGATTGATCAAACCAACACACTTTCCATTGTGCTTCGGTCTGGTGCGTTGCCTGCGAAATTGGGAATTGTGGAAGAAGCCACTGTGGGCCCAAGCTTGGGCGCTGACTCGATCAAGGCTGGGCTTTCTTCAGCTGTCATGGGCCTCATTCTGGTAATGGCGTTTATGCTTTTGCCTTATGGCTTTTTTGGCGTGGTGGCTGACATTGCTTTGATCGTAAATCTCATCATGCTCGTCGCTGTGATGTCTCTCTGCGGCTTCACGCTCACGTTGCCTGGCATTGCGGGCATTGTGCTCACACTCGGCATGGCCGTTGACTCCAACGTGTTGATCTATGAGCGTGTGCGCGAAGAATGGCGTCATGGCAAAACCGCGATGAATGCCATTGAAACTGGCTTTAAAGCTGCGCTCAACACTGTGATCGACGCCAACGTTACGACGTTGATCGCTGCGTTCATTCTGTTCGGCATGGGCACTGGCCCCGTGCGCGGCTTTGCCATTACACTGGGCGTGGGCATTCTCACCACCATGTTCACCGCCTTCGTGCTCACCCGCATGATGGTTTCAGTTTGGGCCAAACGATATCGGCCAAAGGAGATTAACCTCTAATGCGTTGGAAACCTGTTCGTCTTATTCCTGACGACACCAAATATCCTTTTATGCGGCTTTCACGCTTTGGCTTTTTTTTGTCTGGCATTTTGTGCACGATTGCCATTTTGCTTTTTGCGATCAAAGGCCTGAACTATGGCATCGACTTTAAAGGCGGTTCTGAAATTCAGGTGCGGTCTTCCCAGCCGCTTCAGCTGGATGATTTGCGCAGCAAACTTGATGCGCTGGGCGTTGGCAAAGTTGAATTGCAACAAATTGGCAAAGCCAATGATGTGATGATAAAGGTTGCCGCACAAACAGGCGACGCTGAAGGCCAGATTACACAGAAGAAAATTCTGGACGCGTTAGGCCCGGGCTTTGAAAAACGTTCGGCCAACACTGTGGGCGGAACCGTGTCTTCTGAATATACCCAAAACGCCACGGGCGCTGTGATGCTTTCCATCCTCTTCGTGTTGTTTTATTTGTCAATGCGCTTTGAATGGCAATTTGCTTTGGGCGCGGTTTTATCGCTGTTGCACGATGTTCTTCTTTCTATCGGCCTGTTCAGTTTGATTGGGCTGGAATTTAACCTGTCCATCGTTGCCGCTATTCTCACCATCATCGGCTATTCATTGAATGACACAGTTGTGGTGTTCGACCGTATTCGTGAATTCTTGCGCCGCTATAAATCCATGGGCCTCGCCGATTTGATTGATTTTTCGATCAACTCAGTGTTGCCGCGCACCATGCTCACATCTGCGGCCACCATGATGGCGCTTCTGGCGCTGTTCTTCTTTGGCGGCGACGTTATCCACGGGTTCTCGTTCGCAATGATCTGGGGCGTTGTGATTGGCACCTATTCATCCATTTTCATTGCCTCGCCCGTGTTGATTTTGCTTGGCACCAAACGCGAAAAGGGCAGCAGCGAAAAGGTGCCCGCCACCCGGCGATAAATGAAATTTTTGCCACAGCGCCATTCCATTGCTTCCTTCGGGAAGGGCGGGTTTCGTTTTGCTGATCATTCCCACCAAGGCCATCTCTTGGTTTTGCCCTCTGGAATGTATGCGTGGGATGGTTTGGATTATTCTCTGGTGATTGCCGAAAAATCTGAGATTGATTTTCTTGTCATCGGCACTGGTGCTGCTCTGCATCGTATTGATAAAACGGTTTTGGCCATGCTGGAACAGCAGGGGATTTATGCCGACTGCATGACAACATCTGCCGCCATCCATTCTTATAACTTCATGCTGGGTGAAGCGCGTCGCGTTGCTGCCGCGTTTATCGCTGTGCCATGAGTGATGAACTTCAAAAACTGGTGCGCCAATATGATCAAGATCGCTATCTTGCATCATTGTTTGCGCC
>JANXRO010000341.1 GCA_025356765.1 Hyphomicrobiales bacterium
CGAACGCTGGATAAGTTCCAAAGCCACCGGCCAATCCAGCCCCATGCCGCGTTGAGATGTATCCATCGCTTCGGCAATGCCAAATCCTTGCTTCAATAAATATCGACGATAAGCCAGTGTAGACTTCCAATCGATGGCACCCGAATTTGAAAATGGATCTGCCACCACGTGCGCTGCCGCAAATGCTATGCGATTGAATGGCGCTTTTGGGATTCGAATTTTAAGCGGTGTGTTCGAAAGCTTAAACGGCAACATTTTTCCCGAGGCATTGGGCAGGTTGATTTTCATATCAATATCTCACCGTTAAAAGACCGCCATCAGCTTGAATAGCTTGGCCAGATGTGTAGGGCAAAAGACCAGTTGCAAGTGTTACAACGATGCGGCCCACTTCTGCGGGCGTTCCAAATCGCTTGATCACCGTCATGCCATTTTCGATCAAGGCATCATATTTGGCTTTGGCAGGGGCCACCATATCGGTATCGATAAAGCCAGGTTGAATTTCATAAACTCCTATGTCTTCATCAGATAATCGCGCCGCAAAAAGTTTGGACATCATGGATGCGCCAGCTTTCGAGATGCAATATTCTCCGCGTGCGATTGAAACTGCGCTGGCGTTGGCCGATGTGATTGTAATGATAGAACGATGGCATGGTGTAACCGTGTCGCGCATCCGCTTGGCAAAACGTTGGGTTAGAAAAAATGTGCCGCGCGTGTTGATATTCAGACAAAAATCATAAGAGTCTGGCGTCACATCGAGAAGATCGCCGCGAGATTTCACGGATACACCTGCATTGTTCACCAATGTTGTGACAGGGCCCAAAGCCGCTTCGGCGGCGCCGAGCATAGTTTGATGCTGATCAAGTTCGCCAATATCGCATGCCAAGGCAATGGCCTTAACACCCTTGGAGATAATTTCAGCCGCAACATCTTGCAACGCTTGCGTCAGCGTAAGATCAACCACAGCCACATCAAAACCATCATCGGCCAGCGCCAAAGCAATCGCCTTGCCCATGCCGCGCTGTGCGCCTGTTACAATTGCCACACCCATTTCAGGTTCCTTCCATTTTGAGAAGTTGTTCTGTTGTGCAAACCAAACGCAAAACCGTTTCAGTGTTGAATTGCAACCGCGCTGCTTGTGCTTGGCGTGTCATCAATTTGCGGCCATAGACAATTTCGCCCGTGTGATGGTTTGTGAGATAATGAAATCCACCACCCGATAACGTGATGAGCACTTGCACAGGATCAAGACTGTTCCGAAAAATGCCCGCCGTCGCACCGCGCTCGAGCAAAGCCCGCATACGTTCCACAAATCTGCGATTAAGCTTTTGCAGCGCCTGTGAATTTTTAATATGCTTAGCTTTGTGAAGATTTTCAGAATTGATCAATGTTATCAATTCAGGATTCTCGAGATAATATTGCCACGTAAATGCCACCAGTTTTTGAAGTGCAGCAATGGGTTCCTGTTTTTCAATTTCAAGCGCTGCTTCAGCATCACGAAAATCGGAATAGACTGCCTCAATAACGCGTGCGAACAATGCTTCCTTATTGCCAAAATAATGATACATCATACGTTTTTGAACTTTTGCACGTGTAGCAATCACATCAACGCGAGCACCGCCCAATCCTTTTTGGGCAAACTCAACCTTTGCCGCTGCCAAGATGCGCAGTTTGGTCTGTTCTGGGTCTCGAATTTGCTTTTCAAAGGCCACGCTCAATATCTCTTGAAATAACCAAATAGTTATTTATGATTAGTGCAATTGAGAAGGTTGCGCAAGCATGTATGACTACGTAATTATAGGTGGGGGTTCGGCTGGCTGCGTTTTGGCTGCCCGTCTGTCTGAAATGCCAGATGCGAAAGTCTTGCTTTTGGAATCTGGCCCGAGGGACACCGATCCCTATATTCACGTGCCTGTTGGTTTTTTTAAGATGACAGATGGTCCCTTAACCTGGGGTTATAAAACAGCGCCGCTAAGACACGCCAATAACCGCGAAACGGTCTATCCACAGGCCCGCGTTTTGGGCGGCGGTTCTTCGATCAATGCCGAGATTTATACAAGAGGATGCCCAGAAGATTATGATGGCTGGGCAGATGAATTTGGCTGCAAGGGTTGGAGTGCCAAAGACCTTCAACCCTTTTTTGTGAAG
>JANXRO010000372.1 GCA_025356765.1 Hyphomicrobiales bacterium
GCACCACGCCCCATTGTGTATCTGCCGGAAGTTTTGCCGCGGCACCCCACGCATAGGCAAAAAACTTCAAAGGCCTTGATGCAGTAATATTCGGGTCTTGCTGGCGAAGCGAGCCTGCCGCGCCATTGCGTGGATTGGCCAAGGGCTTTTCTCCGCCTAGAATCAATTTCTCATTCAGTTCGGCGAAGTCATTGGAAGACATGTATATTTCGCCGCGCACCTCGATCAAATCAGGCGCAGATTCGGGCAACGTATGCGGAATGTTTTTAACGGTTAAAATATTGGCGGTTACGTTTTCACCCGTTGCCCCGTCGCCGCGCGTGGCCGCTTGCACCAGCTTTCGATTTTCATAACGAAGCGCCATGGAAAGCCCATCAATTTTGGGTTCGGCTGTCATGGCCAAGGCGGCATCTTCGGGCAGATTCAAAAACCTTCTGATCCGAGCCAAAAATTCAACCACGTCAGTATCATCAAAGCCATTGGCCAGCGACAACATGGGAACGGCGTGTTGCACCTTGGCAAATTTGCCAGATGGTGCCGCACCCACTTTTTGTAGTACCGACGTTTTAGCAAGCGTGGGATAATGGCTTTCAAGGTCTAACAGGCGTTTGCGCAACGCGTCATAATCCGCGTCTGAAATGGTGGGCGCATCATTTTGATGATAGGCCAAATCATGGGCCGCAATCTCAGCACTTAATTTTGTGTGTTCAACTTCAGCGTCCTTGCGGCTCATCCACGGCCTGCCAACAATTCTTCAGCTTGTGCCCGCGCAGAATCTGTAACCTTTGCGCCAGAAAGCATGCGCGCCAATTCTTCGCGGCGGCTTTGCGATGATAATGGCGTAACGCGAGTCACCATGCGCTTGCCGCCCACATCTTCCATTTTTGAAATCAACAAATGTTGCGCGGCATTGGCAGCAACTTGCGGAGAATGGGTAACGGCAAGCACTTGCAAACCTTTCGCAAGCCTGCCCAAGCGTGCGCCAATGGCATCGGCCACAGCGCCGCCAACACCCGTGTCTATTTCATCAAAGATCAAAACGGGGGCAGAACCTTTGGCCGCCAAAATAACTTTAAGCGCCAGCATAAACCGCGCCAGCTCACCGCCTGATGCAACTTTCATCAACGGTTGAAGCGGCGTTCCAGGGTTTGCCGCCACCACAAATTCAACCCGGTCTATGCCATCACTGCCGGGTTTTGCGGCATCGGTTTGCACATCGGTTTCAAAGCGGGCCTTATCAAGTTTCAGCGCCGGCATTTCTGCAAGCACTGCTTTATCCAAGGCCTTGGCCACTTGGCGGCGCGCGGCACTTAAAGCATCAGCTGCCCTTTCATAAACCGCCTTGGCTTCTGCATGGGCTTGTTCCAAAACTTTCAGCTTTGCACCACCATCGCTGATGGCCTGAAGTTCCGTTTCAAACTGTGTACGTTTATCAGCCAGTTGATCAACAGTGCATTTGTGCTTGCGGGCCGCAGCGCGCAAAGCAAACAAACGTTCTTCAGATTTTTCCAAATCTTTTGGATCAAAATCAAAAAGCCGCCGCGCATCAGAAATCGCCCTGCCCGCTTCGTTCTGTTCAACCAACACGCGCTCTAAGGCAGCGCACACTTGGTCAAGCCTGCCGCCCGCTGATTCTTTGCGCCGCTCCAGTTTGCGAAGTGCCGCATTCAATTTCGCTTCAGCGTTCATCTCGCCATGAAGCGCTGTTTCAGCCTCATCAAGGGCCGAAGCATATTGCTCGGCCTGCATCATCATCTGGCGCTTTTCGGCCAATTGCAGCTCTTCGTTGGGCTCTGGTGAAAGGGCACCCAGTTCTTCTGCCGCGTGTTCAAGATATTCCCGTTCCGCCTCTGCCCGCGCCAACAGGTCCTTATGTTCGTCCAAGGCTTTTCGCGCGGCGCTCATCGTGGCCCAATGCGTAGTCAGCTTTTCAACTTGAGGGTCTAACCCGCCAAATGCGTCGAGCAAGCGCCGATGTTCCGCCACGTCCACCAAGGCGCGATCTGCATGTTGGCCATGCAGTTCAACCAACGTGCTGGCCACTTGGCGTAGCAGGTTTAAACTCACAGGTTGATCATTAATGGTGGCGCGGCTTGGCCCATCTGCGTTTTGAATGCGACGAATAATAATCTCACCCTCAGCGTCAATCTCTTGCGCCGCCAAAAGCGCCCAAGCCTTGTGGCTTTTTGGCAGAGAGAATGATGCCGTAACACTGCCCTTGGCTTGGCCTGCTCGAACGAGAGAAGAATCTCCCCGCGCCCCAAGGGCAAGCCCCAAAGAGTCCAGCAAGATTGATTTTCCAGCACCCGTCTCGCCTGTCAAAATGGTAAGACCATTCTCCAAGCTCAGATCAAGTTTTTCAATCAACACAATATCACGAATGGAAAGAGCGTTCAGCATGACCCTTTATAGACGAGTCTTTCAACGTGTGGCTACAGGCCAAAAGCCTGGGAAATCCACGATGACGTATTTTCAACGGGCGCATGGCCATCGGTTGAGACCAGCCGATAAGCGTCACGATACCAAGTGCTTTGTGGAAAATTATGGCCCAGAACGGCGGCGGCCGTTTGCGCTTCTGAAACAATGCCCAAGGCCATATAGCCTTCGGTGATGCGATACAGCGCTTCGGGCGTTTGTGATGAGGTTTGATAATCTTTGATAACGGTTTTAAAACGGTTGATGCCCGCCAAATATGAACCTTTTTTCATATAATAGCGGCCCACTTCCATTTCTTTTCCGGCCAGATGATCACGCGCCAGCAAGGCCTTTTGCTTTGCATCGGCGGCATATTTGGAATCAGGAAAGCGGCGGGAAACTTCGTCAAGCGCGTCAAGCGCGTTGCGCGTTTGGCCTTGATCGCGGGTTACATCATTGATCTGTTCATATTGCGACAGCGCCACCAAATAATAAGCATAGGGCGCATCTTGATGGCCCGGATGAAGGCTGATGAAGCGCTGGCAAGCCTCAATTGCATCAGTATATTTATTGGCCTGATAATTTGAAAAACCCTGCATCAACAAAGCTTTTGTGGCCCATTTTGAATAAGGATGAAGGCGTTCCACATCAGCAAACTTTTTAGACGCCCTGATGTAATTGCCACTGTTCATTTCACTGAGGCCAGCGTTGTAAAGACCGGCCACTTGTTGATCATCAGATTTGCCAAGGTCTGGCGCCAACGCAGATGAAGCAGGTTTTGCATCACCCGTTAAGCCATCAAGTAAGCCACCGCCTGAACAGGCAGAGAGCAACAAGGCACTTGCCAGAAGCACTATTTTTGAAGACGCCAAATTCACCAACCACCCACCACGATTAAATCCACTGCTTCGCCATAGCCTTTGGCTGGCCATAAAACAACAAAACCCGGCAGAACTGTGGCCTGCCGGGTTTGGATTATTTTGCCACCTTAATTGCTGGCTTGGCGGCGCAGGAAGGCGGGAATGGCCAATTGATCATCATCATATGTGGCTTCAGGCTCTGGCGGCGCTTCATGCAGCACATGCGGCTGGGGCTGGTGTTGCGGCTGCATTTTTGGCTCTGCGCGCCTTGCAGCTGGTGCGGCGCGTTGGGGCGCTGGTTCATGTTCAATTTTGCGGCCAAGGCCAACTTCGGCCAAACGCTCAAACAAGCCTTTGCGTTTTTTGTTCGCATGGTCTGCGATGGTTTCAATGCGGTGCTGTTGTGCGGCCACTTGTTGCTGGGCAATGCGCGGGAATTGATCAATCGATGGAATGCGGCCAATGGGTTTTGGCGGGGCCATCACCACTTCTTCTTGATAGGAATCTTGCTCATGCGTTTCTTCCATCACTTCTTCCTCAACCTGCATGACAGGATGGGGTGCCGGGCGGGCAACGATGGGTGCTGCGCGAGCAACCTTCACATGGGCGGATGGTTGAGGAATGCTATAGGTTTTGCGTTCAGGTTCG
Organism: Hyphomicrobiales bacterium; assembly: GCA_025356765.1. Classification (GTDB taxonomy): domain Bacteria; phylum Pseudomonadota; class Alphaproteobacteria; order Rhizobiales; family Aestuariivirgaceae; genus Aestuariivirga. The sequence continues at coordinate 3,924 of JANXRO010000372.1, forward strand.
CTGGCGCGGGATTTATCTTCAACCTCGTG
>JANXRO010000384.1 GCA_025356765.1 Hyphomicrobiales bacterium
CGCTTGGTTCCAGGTTCGAGTCCTGGCGGGCCCACCAACTTGTTTTTTAGTCTCGCTAAGCATTTCCCCATTTGATTTTTTTGTAAGGGATTGGTGATTTCTGTAAGGGAATAGGATTGTTCTGTGCGCGTTTCATTGCGGACTCTTTTGCCATGTGGTCTTGATCGGCTTTGCGTAAACCATGGGCTGATTTATCAATGCCCGCTTCAGTGAAAAGCAGTGCCTTGGCCGAACCTGTTGCCAGCATGAAGAAAAGATTTACCGCCAAGGTTTTCAACACATTCAACCGTAAGGGCGTATTTCTGGGTGCCACCTGTTCCAAAGGTGTAAATTTGCGCCCCATCGTATTTCAATATGACCATACTATTTACACCCCAGGATCGGGGACAATTCTAAAAACCTGCCCACTGCTGGGATTGCGGTAAAGATCAACCCTTGTGCCATTCCAGTGATAATCGAGGTGGCGACCTTGAACTGCATCACTCGCAAGGTCAGGGTAAAACAAGCCAACGCATTGGCCGCCTTTATGGCGTGCGCTAGGATAGACCAGCCCATCCGAACCAGCGGCTCGCAATTGTGCCGCCAAAGCTTGGCTCGCTGCATAACTGTCGGGATCAAGCGCTTGGAAATGACCAGCATCGGGTTGGCGCAGATCATGCAGGCGCGCATCAATGTTCAATATAATTTCCCTGAATTGTGATGTCCACCCGGAAGCCTCACGCGTTCGCGCCATGAAGCGCTGGTGATGATAGATTGTCTCAAGCAATGCGACTTCAAAAACATTGCCAGCGTAGAGAACGCCAAAACTTCCGTCACCAAATCGGCTTTTGCGATCTGGGCTCACATGGCAAAATGGGGCCATAAGATAAGTTGAGCCTTTTCCGCCAACGCGCCGCTTTTCTGGAACGAGATTTAAATTACCGATATTCTCCATGAGACGTGGATTGGTTTTTTGCTCGGCTGATATGAGCAACGGCCAATCCGCCGGATCAGCGATGTCTTCAAAAAGATCAATCGGCGGATAGATGCTGCGAATGATGCGCACCGCAGCTTCCCATTTAACAGTTGAAACGGGCAGGGCGGCAGTGTCGATCACCAGCCACCGCGCTCGGCATCAAGATAGCGCCGCACCCGCATCAAATCGGTCAGCTCACCACCCAGCATAACGTCCAGTGCAGAAGCGCCACGAAACGCATCATTGGAGGCCTTGATCCAGCGATAAGAACGCTCAGGCTCGCGGAACATGGTGCGCAAGACCTTGTGGATCCCCATCAGGTTTGAAAGCCGGGCCTTTCCGTCACGATCAATCCTGCCCTGTTCCCCTGCCTTCCATCGACGATATGAACGCACTGGCACATCCAACAGTATTGCGGCCTGATCATCGGTGATATCCCATTTCGCAAACAACGCGACGACCGCGCGAAACATCGCCGCTGCTTCTGCATCGGTGATTGGCCCGGGCCGGAACTCATGCGGAGCAGTATCAACTTGCAAAAGAGCTGTCATATTTAAAACCTCAATATGGCAGTATATATGCTTAAAACTGCCAAATGGCAACAATGTTGAATTTGAGATGCCTATTGGTTCACTCTTGGGCTGGCTTGAACAACGCCTTGGCTTGGTTCACCCGCGCAATTTTATAGGCGTCCAACGCCGAAATTCCGTAAACCAGAATGCCGCCAACATGCCTTGTGAAAAAACTGGCAGACGGCGGCATGACGCGCAGGCTGATCCAACCCAGAACAATCATGAAAAACAGAAATATCAATCCGCGTTGTGGCTTGCCCAAAAGCACATGCCCACTTCCCGGCAGAAACAGGCCCGCAAGCAGAACAAGATATGGATTTATGGTTTTGCTAGACATCGTTTTCTTTCAATGATGTTTGCAGGTCAAGCAGCGTTTGCATACAGCGTGTTGCCAAACCAGCGTCAATGACCACTGCGCCAAAATCGGCCTCGCGCAAAACGCTATAACGGGCACGATCAGCCTCGGCTGCTTGAACCACAATACGAAGGCCTTTTGGTGAAATCAGCAATTCCTTGCCAAAGCGTTCATGAAAAATCTCCAAAAAAGGCAACAGCTGATCAAGCGCGATAAGTTTTGAAGCATCATCAGTGCGGATCACCGCATGGCTTGGAAAATTCATGGGTGTTGGAATTGTGGTGTTCAAAAAATCAAAGTTTGAAAAAGTCGTTGGCCCTGAAGGGCGCATCATCAAATCAAAGATTGCGGCAACCGGTTGGGCTTCTGGCAGGGTGATCATCAGCCATAAGCTTGGAAGTTTGCGCGTGGCCAGAATATCCACAATGGTTTGAATTTGAAAAAATTGATTTTTAAACCGTCCTGTCAGTATCCAGCTGCCAACGGTTTTGCCAACTGTGATTTTTGGATCAACAAGCAAAGGCAAAACATCACGAAACAAAAGCGAATTTGCGTTGCCAACAGATTTCTGTTTTGAAGCCCTTGCCTTTTGAATCAACAAATATACAAACCCAACTGCAATCAGCGCGGCGATGATGAGTTGAATGTTTTGCATGAAAATCAATTGGCCCGCATTTTCAAGCGGGCCAAACCTTTTGTGGGCTTAATAGCCGATGGGCTTTGGCCATGGCATGGTGAATTG
>JANXRO010000045.1 GCA_025356765.1 Hyphomicrobiales bacterium
AGCTTCCTCGGGTACTAAGGCCCGGGCTGCTATGGCGTGGCCTTACTTTCTATCCTGTAAGGCGGACTGACAACTCACCTGATGCTTAATTCCTGTCGCGCGTGGGGAAACCCAACGCTTAATCATAGCCACTCTAAATAACAGTGGCAAACCGCGATGGATTAACCCACGCGCTTCCCTTCTTCTTCCTTCGGTTTCGAATGACACGAAATCACCAAGCGAAGAGTCATGGGCTTTTTATCTTTTTGCAGCGCCACTCACAGCTGAAGGTGTCTCACCACTATGAAGCGCCAAAACATGGCCCGCCAGATAAAGCGAGCCACAAACCAAAATACGTGCCTGCGGATAAAGCCGCGCTGCTTGCCCCAAAGCCAGTTCAAGCGTTGCGGCAGGCGCTGCCTTCAACCCATTTTCCAAAGCGATGCGGCTTAGATCTTCCGCTGAAATGGCATTGGCCTCATCAGGAATGGCAAGCGTTACAACAAAATCGGCAAGGCCTTTGAAATTCGCAATAAAAGCGCCCGGATGTTTGGTGTTGAGCATGCCCCAAATCATCACCAGATCACGTTTGGGCATGGCCTGCATGGCCCCAGCCAACACCACACCAGCTGGCCCATTATGCCCGCCATCAAGCCACAGCGCATTGCTTGGCGAAACAAAGGCCCGCAAATTTCCCTGGCCCAGATTCTGCAACCTTGCAGGCCATGTCACCTTGCGCAAACCTGTCGCAATCGCTTCATCTGAAATGCGATCGTCCTTCAAAGCCCGAATGGCAGCAATGGCATTGCCCGCATTATCAATTTGATGCGGGCCTTGCAAAGCAGGCAGCGGCAAATCCAAGAGGCCATTCTCATCTTGAAACACCAACCGCCCATGCTGCGTGTAAGATTGCCAATCCTGGTTGGCAATGTTCAAACGTGCCCCCACTTTCAAAGCAATCGCCTCAATCTCATCGCGCACTTCGGGTGCTTGTGCCCCCACAATGCCAATGCAGCCGCGTTTTAAAATACCAGCCTTTTCGCGGGCAATTTCTTCAATAGTATCGCCCAGATATTGTTGATGGTCCAAACCAATAGATGTGATCACGCAAACAGCCGGATGATCAATCACATTGGTGGCATCAAGCCTGCCGCCCAAACCCACTTCGAGGATCAAATAATCCGCTGGCGTTCGCGCATAAGTCAAAAAAGCCGCAGCGGTGGTGATCTCAAAAAACGTAATGGGTTCAGCCCCGTTCACCGCCTCACATTCTTCCAGCAAAGCTGAAAGTGCGTCTTCAGAAATCAATTCACCAGCCACACGAATGCGCTCATGGAAGCGCACCAAATGCGGCGATGTATAGGTGTGAACTTTCAGGCCAGCCGCTTCCAAAATAGCCAGCGTGATTGCCAAGGTTGAACCCTTGCCATTGGTGCCCGCGATATGGATGACAGGCGGCAACTTCAACTCTGGGTGCCCCAGCTTGGCCAGAATAGAATGCATCCGATCCAAAGTCAGATCGATGATCTTGGGATGCAGGCTTAACAGCCGCATCAATATCGCATCGCTTCTGGCCACTAGACGGGAACCAAAGCTCCGGTCATTTGCCGCGCTTCAGATTTGGCCAGCATGCGCGCAATGCGGCTGATTGTGGCCTTCAAATCATGGCGGTGCACCACTTGGTCAACCATGCCATGGTCCTTCAGATATTCTGAACGTTGAAACCCCGGCGGCAGTTTTTCTCTGATGGTTTGTTCAATCACGCGCTGGCCAGCAAAACCAATCTGCGCGTTAGGCTCAGCAAGGTGCACATCGCCCAACATGGCATAGGAAGCCGTAACGCCACCCGTTGTCGGGTTGGTCAAAACCACAATGTATGGCAGCTTGGCTTCGCGCAATTCCTGCACAGCAATGGTGGTGCGCGGCAATTGCATTAAAGACAAAATGCCTTCCTGCATACGCGCACCACCCGAAGCCACGAACATCACGAAGGGACAATTCTTTAATACAGCATGGCGCATGGCCGCAATAATGGCATCCCCCGCTGCCATGCCAAGAGAGCCTCCAATAAAGCCCATGTCTTGAACAGCAATCACCATGTCTTGCGCGTTCACTTGGCCAAAGCCCGCCTGCACAGAATCTCCAACACCAGATTTGGCCTTGGCATCTTTCAGCCGATCAGCATAACGCTTCTCATCGCGAAATTTTAATGGGTCAGTTGCAGCAACAGGTGCCACAAGCTTTTCAAACAGGCCGCCATCAAACATCATGGAAAAGCGCATGTCAGCGGGCATGCGGTGATGGTGGTCAGAACCCGGAAACACAAATTGATTGGCCTCCAGATCTTTATAAAAAACCATCTGGCCAGATTCAGGATCCTTGATCCACATATTCTCGGGCACTTCGCGCTTGGTAACACCAAGAAGATTGCGAATGCGCGGCCTGACGAAATTTTTAATCCAGTTCATTGCTTAGCTCCTCACGCCCTTGGCAATTTCAGCAACCAGCTTATGCACGGCTGATGGCGTTTTTGCGGTGGCCTTGCCTTGTTTGTTCAATGAATTTGCAACTGCCGAAACCAGCGCCGAACCAACCACAACACCATCAGCATCCTTGGTGATCATCCGCGCTTGCTCAGCCGTTTTAACACCGAACCCCACACATATGGGAAGTGCGGTATGTTTGCGCAAACGATTCACATTGGCTTTGACAGATTTAAGGTCAGGCGCTTTGCTGCCGGTAATGCCAAGAACCGAAACATAATAAACAAAGCCAGACGTGTTTTCAAAAACTTTGGGTGCGCGTTCATCATCAGTTGTGGGCGTTGCCAAACGAATAAAATTCATGCCTGCCTTCATTGAGGGCAAACATAATTCATCATCTTCTTCTGGCGGCAGATCAACCACAATCAAACCATCTGCGCCTGCCTTGTTGGCGTCAACCAGAAATCTATCAACGCCATAAACATAAATGGGGTTATAATAGCCCATCAACACAATGGGTGTTGCATCATCACTGACACGAAATTCTTTCACCATCTTCAAGGTTTTTTTCAGCGTCTGGCCATTGGCCAAAGCGCGAAGGCCGCCTGCCTGAATAACCGGCCCATCGGCCATGGGGTCGGTAAAGGGCACGCCAAGCTCAATAATATCAGCGCCGGCCTTGGGCAGACCTTTGATGATTTTCAGTGAAGTATCGTAATCGGGGTCACCTGCCGTTACGAACGTAACAAGCGCAGCGCGGCCTTGGGCTTTCAGTTCAGCAAATCGCCGATCAATGCGCGTGCTCACAGTTTTACACCCAAAATATCAGCCACAGTGAAAATGTCTTTGTCGCCACGCCCACACATATTCATCACCATCAAATGATCTTTCGGAAGTTTGGGCGCAATTTTCATCACATGGGCCAAAGCATGTGAAGGTTCTAAAGCTGGAATAATGCCTTCAAGTTTGCAACACAGCTGAAAGGCTTCCAAAGCTTCCTTGTCGGTGGCAGACACATATTCAACCCGCTTCATATCGTGCAGCCAAGCATGTTCGGGGCCAATGCCCGGATAATCCAAGCCTGCCGAAATGGAATGGCCTTCGGTAATTTGACCATCATCATCCATCAACAAATAGGTTCTGTTGCCGTGTAAAATGCCAGGCTTGCCACCAGCAATGGAGGCCGCGTGTTTTTTCTTCAAGCCATAGCCTGCCGCTTCCACGCCAATAATTTTAACATCCTTGTCATCAAGAAACGGATGGAAAAGCCCCATGGCGTTAGATCCGCCTCCAATGGCCGCCACAAGTGAATCGGGCAAACGGCCTTCACGCTTTAACATTTGTTCCCGCGTTTCACGGCCAATCACAGATTGAAAATCCCGCACCATTTCAGGATAGGGGGCAGGGCCAGCCACAGTGCCGATGCAATAGAACGTGTCTTCCACATTGGCCACCCAATCACGAAGCGCTTCATTCAAAGCATCTTTCAAGGTGCGCGAACCAGATTTGGCCGGAACCACAGTGGCCCCCAAAAGCTTCATGCGAAACACATTGGGCATTTGGCGGGCAATATCAACTTCGCCCATATAAATAATACATTCTAAACCAAAGCGCGCGCAGGCCGTGGCCGTGGCCACGCCATGTTGGCCAGCCCCCGTTTCGGCAATGATGCGCTTTTTGCCCATGCGGCGCGCCAATAAAATCTGGCCCATCACATTGTTGATTTTATGCGCGCCTGTGTGATTAAGCTCATCACGCTTCAAATAAATCTTGGCGCCGCCCAAATGTTCGGTCAACCGTTCGGCAAAATAAAGCGGCGAAGGGCGGCTCACATAATGTTCCAGAAAATCATCAAGCTCAGCTTGGAATGAAGGGTCGGCCTTGGCATCTTTATAGGCTTGTTCCAATTGCAAGATCAGCGGCATTAAAGTTTCAGCCACAAAGCGGCCGCCGTAAATGCCAAAAAGCCCGCGTTCATCTGGGCCCGTGCGATAAGAATTAGGAACAGTGTTTGTCATTCAGAACCTCGTTAACATTCTAGGTTTTAGGCGCTTTTAGCGGCCTTGATAAATTTGGCAATAAGCGTTGCGTCTTTCACGCCGGGGGATGATTCAACGCCTGATGATACATCCACAATCGGTGCTCTGGTCATGGCAATGGCCTTTGCAACATTATCAGGTGTAAGGCCGCCCGAGAGCATGAACTGGCCTTGCGCGTTGGCCAATAGGTTCCAATCAAAACTCAAGCCGTTGCCGCCGGGAAGTGCGTTTACCAAAGTTTCAGGGGCCTTGGAATCATATAGCATCAAGCTTGCAATGCCGCGGTAAGCTTGGGCTGAAGCAATGTCAGAAGCATCTTTCACTTTGATGGCTTTGATCACGGCGGTGTTTGTTAGCTTAACAATTTCTGCCACCCGTGCTGGGCGCTCTTCGCCATGGGCCTGAAAATAATGCGGCTGAACTTCACGGGAAATCGCTTTCAATTCTTCATCAGAGGCATCAACCACCAAGGCCACAATCTTGGCTTTGCCCCGCGCTTGGTCTGCCAATTTTGAAGCAGCGGCGATTGAAACATTACGCGGGCTTCTGGCGAAAAAAACCAAGCCCACCATATCGGCACCGTCGTCCAGCGCTGCCGTCATGGTATCGGCTGTTGAAAGACCACAGATTTTAACTTGGATGGTCATTGCAAACTCAACAAAATATCTGCGGCAGCTTTTGCCGGATCGGCAGCCCCCGTGATGGCGCGGCCAATCACCAAAATATCAGCGCCTGCATCGATAGCAGCCTTCGGCGTGGCCACGCGCTTTTGATCATGGCTTGCAGCATCAGCGGGGCGAATGCCCGGAACCACTGTGAGGAAGTTGCGCGGCAGCGACGTTCGGATCGCCGCCAAGTCCAAGGGGCTGCAAACAACGCCATCAAGCCCAGCTTCATGGGTAAGTTTCGCCAAGTTCAAAGCGTGTTGATCAGTGTTGCGCGTGTCAAACCCAGCGGCCCAGATGTTTTCGTTTGAGAGTGATGTAAGAATAGTCACCGCAATCAATTTGGTTTTGCCGGTTACCACTTCACGCGCCGCTTTCATCATATCAAGCCCGCCCGTGGCGTGAATGTTGGTGATCGCAGGCTCCAAACGCAACAAAGCTTTCAACCCTTGTGCCACGGTGTTTGGAATATCATGCAGTTTCAAATCCAGAAAAATCGGCATTCCTGTTGCAGCAATCGCTTCATAACCTTGTGTTCCATGAGCATAAAAAAATTCCATGCCAATTTTCATCATGCCAACATGACCGTGCAACATTTTTGCTAAAGCAACAGCGCGCAAAAGTTCTGGCGTATCGAGGGCAACACAAATGGGATTGGTTTTGGTCATACCAAAGTTCCTAGCGGCAAACCTTCAGAAGCGCAAATAGGCCATCGCCGCAGCGGCCAAATCTTCCAGCGCGGTGCCGCAGGATTTAAAAAGCGTGATTTCCGCATCGGTCTTCCGGCCGATCATGGTGCCACTGCAAAGCTGGCGCAAGTCGCCTTGAATATCTGTAAATTTGAAATGGCCCTCGGCTTCTGCTTGGATAAGGTCGCCGGCTTCGTCAGCGGCCCCTTCTCGGGTGTCGACATAAACTCGCGCTATCCCAACAGCGGCACCATCCGTTTCGCGCATGGCGGGCTTATAAGCCCCAGCCAGATCAATATGAGTTCCGGGTTTCACCCAAGCGCCTTTAATAATTGCTTCGGTGGAATTGGTTATTCCAGAAATAATATCCGCCTCGCCCACAGCCGCTGGCAAATCATTCACAATTTCTGCACCCAACGCAGAAGCCAAGGCTTTGGCCTTTTCAGGGTTGCGATTGTAGATCATCACGCGTTTTATATTTCTCACGCTGGCGTGCGCTGCTGCAAAATGTGGGGCCAAGGCACCTGCACCAACAAGCAACAACGTTGAAGCATCTTTGCGCGCCAAATAATCGGCGGCCAAGGCTGATGCAGCTGCAGTGCGGCGGCGCGTAAGTTCAGTTCCGTCCATCACGGCAACAGGCGCACCTGTGGCATTGTCGATCAACAAGTAAGAACCCTGCACGGTGGAAAGCCCAAGGCTTGCGTTATCAGATTTCACGGTTACAGTTTTGATGCCAGTGAACGCTGCGTTCCATGCAGGCATTAAAAGCAAAGTTGTAACAGCACTGGTGTCATGCACTACGCGAAGGGGCGTTATGACTGAACTTTTAAAACCCTCGCGCAATGCTTCGACGAAATCAGCATATGAAATCTGAGCCAGCTGTTCGGCCGAGATAATTTTCACGGCATGATGCCGGGCAGAGGGGCCAACATTTGCGCTTCAATATGTTCAGGGCTCAATTTTGCTGTGGCCATTTCATTCTGCAATTTTGCAATTTCACGAGCCCGCTCTCGCGATAATTTACGGTGCTTGCCTTGTGCCACCCAGCACGAAACCCAGCCCACCAAAATGCCAATAAAAGCACCAACAAAAAACAACAGCCACAAAGGCAATTCAAGCGATACCGCAGGCGTTGCTTGATTGAACGGATCCAGTGAAAGCTGCGTCCAACGACGGTTTGCAATCGCAAAGCCAATCACCACGATGAAAATCGGGAGTCCAATCAACCATCGCAAAATGCGGCGCAAGACTTAAGCCTTGTCGTTCAAACGCAGGCGCAGTTCTTTGCCCGTTTTAAAAAACGGCACGCGCTTTTCAGTGACATCCACCGCTTCACCGGTGCGCGGGTTGCGGCCAAGCCTGGCGTTTCGCTCTTTCACTGAAAAAGCCCCAAAGCCGCGCAATTCAACCCGCGATCCGCCCTTCATGGCATCGATCACTTCATCAAAAACACGATTAACGATACGCTCAACATCGCGGTGGTAGAGATGCGGATTTTTATCAGCAATTTTTTGCACAAGTTCAGATTTGATCATGATTCAAACGCCAATGAGTTAACAATATTCATAGCTTAAACTTTGAAACGCAAAGGTCAAGATGAGAGCGCGTCCAAGAAGAAGGGCCGGATTTTCATCCGGCCCTTTTATTTTACTTTTCGGTTTCTGACTTTTTCATCGCAGCTTGGAGAATGTCTCCGAGGGATGCACCTGAATCGGATGAGCCATATTGGGCCACCGCTTCGCGTTCATCAGCAATTTCCAAAGCCTTGATGGATACGTTGACCTTGCGGGCCTTGGCATCCATGGCTGTGATTACAGCATCGAACTTTTCACCAACGGCGAAACGATCTGAACGTTGGCTGTCACGATCACGGGCCAAATCGCCGCGCTTGGCATAGGCTGTGATGTCTGTGCCAGAGATGCGCACTTCTAAGCCACCATCTTCAACTTTGAGAACTTCGCAAGTGACTTTCGAACCCTTGCGTGGCGCACCAGAAGAAGCACCAGCTGCTTTTGGAGCAGACGATCCGGCAGCAGCACCAACACCACCTTCGGTGAGTTGCTTAATGCCCAGCGAGATGCGTTCTTTTTCTTGATCAACATCAAGAACGACGGCTTTCACCATATCGCCCTTTTTGTAATCCTTGATGGCTTCTTCGCCCGGACGTTTCCAATCCAGATCAGACAAATGCACCATGCCGTCAACATCGCCATCAAGGCCGATGAACAGACCAAACTCAGTCATGTTCTTCACTTCGCCTTCAAGCTCTGTGCCCTTTGGATATTTCGCCGCAAAGGCGTTCCATGGGTTTTGTTGAACCTGCTTCAAGCCCAAAGAAATACGACGCTTTGATGAATCGATTTCCAGAACTTGCACTTCAACTTGTTCAGAGGTGGACAAAATCTTGCCCGGATGAACGTTCTTCTTCGTCCAGCTCATTTCTGAAACGTGAACAAGCCCTTCGATGCCATCTTCAAGCTCAACAAACGCACCATAATCGGTAATGTTCGTTACCTTGCCGCTGACTTTGGAACCAACTTGGAACTTCTCGGCCACGATTTCCCATGGATCTTTATCGAGTTGCTTCATGCCCAGCGAAATGCGCTGTGTTTCAGGGTTGATGCGAACGATCTGCACCTTCACTGTTTGACCGACTGTCAAAACATCAGAAGGATGGTTCACACGCTTCCAAGCAATATCAGTCACGTGCAACAAGCCGTCAATTCCGCCCAGATCAACGAACGCGCCGTAGTCAGTGATGTTCTTCACAACACCATCAACCACTTGGCCTTCGGCCAGGTTTTGCACCATTTCAGAACGTTGTTCTGCACGGGTTTCTTCCATAATGGCGCGGCGTGAAACAACGATGTTGCCACGACGACGGTCCATTTTCAAAATCACGAATGGTTGTGACACATGCATCAAAGGGCCCACATCACGAATGGGGCGAACATCAACTTGGCTGCCGGGCAAGAATGCGACTGCACCACCCAAATCAACCGTGAAGCCGCCTTTAACGCGACCAAAAATAACGCCATCAACGCGCTCATTCTTGCCTGTCATTTCTTCAAGGCGTGTCCACGCTTCTTCGCGCTTGGCTTTTTCGCGGCTGAGAACAGCTTCACCCAAAGCATTTTCAATGCGCTCTAAATAAACTTCAACGATAGAGCCAACTTTCAAGTCAGCAGGTTTGCCGGGAACATCAAAGTCCTTCAGCGGAATGCGGCCTTCAGTTTTCAGGCCAACGTCAACGATCACCAGATCGTTTTCAATCGCGAGAACTTTGCCCTTAACAACGCTGCCTTCGGCAACGGGGCGATCGAGGTATGATTCCTCGAGAAGGGATTCAAAATCAGAAAGTGTAGGGGTCATCGAAACGGCAGATTTTGCCATAAATATTTCCTTCATTCATTTCAGGCGGGGCCGCAGCCACACGAACCTAAAACGTCTGCGAAAAACGCAGCGGGTTAAAGCGCTCAAAGCGAAAATGCGTTGAACTGAGGTGGTTCAAAACGCTTAACGCTAAAAACATGATGGGGCGCTTTGCAGCACCCCGGTTTAATCCGGGAAAAATCCCGACCTCAAGATGAAGGTGCCCTTAGTCCAAAAGGCAACGCTGAGCAAGGGGTGATTGACCGCTCTGGTTTAAGGTTGAATGACGCTCAAAACACGCGTCAACACTTCATCGGCCGACAAGTCACTTGTATCGATGATCACCGCATCAGCTGCGGGTTTTAACGGCGCAACATTGCGATTGGAATCTCTGGCATCACGCGCTTCGATTTCGGCTTTGATCGCTGCAATTTCTGTTGATGGACTTTCCAAAGCGCGGCGTCTGGCGCGGGCATCAACTGAGGCTGTAATGAAGAACTTATAATCGGCGTCCGGGCAAATAACCGTGCCAATGTCTCGCCCATCCAACACAGCGCCCGGTTTTTGGGCAGCAAAGTCTCGCTGAAATTTGAGCAGGGCATGGCGCACCTGTGGCAAGGCCGCAACTTGAGAGGCAAAGCTTCCAACTTTTTCGCCACGCAAGTCCGCATCGTTAAAGCTGCCAACATTCAGTGATTGTGCGATGCTGGCGCAGGCTTGGCTATCAGCGGGGTCAGCGTTGTTGCGCATCACTTCAAAGCCCACCATCCGATAAAGGCTTCCGGTGTCGAGATAATGCAAGCCTAATTTTAACGCCAGCGCACGACCAATTGTGCCTTTTCCCGCAGCTGAGGGGCCGTCGATCGCAATGATCACTTAATGGCGCCCGGGCGTAATCTTTGCACCCATGCCGTTCAACAACTCAGTAAAGCCCGGAAAGCTAGTGGCGATAAAAGCACTGTCATCAATGTGGGTTGATTGGGCTGAAGCCAAGCCCATGACCAAAAACGACATGGCAATGCGGTGATCCATGTGTGTAACCACCATGCCGCCGCCCTTGGCACCACCGCCTGAAACTTCCAGCCAATCTTTGCCAGATGCTGTTTTAACGCCATTGGCGCGAAGGCCCGCTTCCACCGCTGCCAAACGATCGCTTTCTTTAACGCGTAGCTCTTCCAATCCTTGCATGCGCGTAATGCCTTCAGCAAAACTCGCTGCAACAGACAAAATTGGATATTCATCAATCATCGAAGGTGCGCGTTCTGCCGGAACGGTGATGCCCGAAAGCTTTGACTATTTTACATGCAAATCGCCTACATCTTCACCGCCAGCCACGCGGCGGTTCTTGATCTCAATATCACCGCCCATTTCAACCAGCGTATCAATCAGGCCGGTGCGGGTGGGATTCAACATGATGTTTTCAATGACAATGCTTGAACCCGGTGTGATGAGAGCGGCCACCATAGGAAACGCGGCTGAAGAGGGGTCGCCCGGTATATCAATCACTTGGCCATGCAATTGGTGCCCGCCTTCGATGGCGATATGGCGTGCACCATCAACCAGTTTCACATCAAGCTTTGCTCCAAAGGCTTTGAGCATGCGCTCAGTATGGTCTCTCGTGGCCACAGGCTCAATCACCGTGGTTGTGCCCTTGGTGTTAATACCAGCCAAAAGAACGGCAGATTTCACCTGCGCTGATGCCATGGGCAAAGTATAGGTGACAGGCTTGGCGTTGGTTGCTCCATGAAGTGTCAGCGGCAAGCGCCCACCTTCTGTCGTCTCGAATGTAGCGCCAAATTTTTGCAGCGGCGTTGTAACCCTGCCCATCGGCCGTTTTGACAATGATGCATCGCCCACACAGCGCGCAACCAAGGGCGTTGAAGCCATAAGCCCCATGGCCAATCTGACACCGGTTCCGGAATTGCCAAAATCAAGCTCACCTGCAGGTGATTTTAATCCGTTAATTCCAACGCCTTCAACAAGCCAATCGCCACTAGGTTGTTTTTCAGCCTTGGCCCCCAAGGCAATCATCGCCTTGGCGGTGTTGACCACATCTTCAGCCTCTAACAAGCCTGAAATGCGGGTTTGGCCCAAAGCAATTGCGCCAAACATCAAAGAACGATGCGACATGGATTTATCGCCCGGCACTTTAATTTGGCCTTTCAGGCCAGTGGCATGGGATGATGAAAGCGGTGTTGGTCTGGCATGGGTCATGGTGGCGCTTGGTTACACCGCCAATTGGCGTCTGTCACCACCATCATTGAAGTTTTGACATTCGGCCCAAGGCATGGCATGAGCCCGCCTTCACACATATTTAGACCTTGAAAGGACATCTCAAGTGGTAAAACCTGAGCTTGGAACAAAGCGCACCTGCCCAAATTGCGCCACGCGCTTTTATGATCTTTTGAAAGATCCAATCACCTGCCCCAAATGCTCAACCAGCTTTGTGGCCATGTCAATTTTGCCATCGAAAACTGAGCTTCCTGGAATGGTTGCGCAAGCCGCACCAAAACCACGCACAATGGATGATGGTGAAGATCAAGAAGCCGGTGAAGTGGAATTGGTTAGCTTGTCGGATGTTGAAGCCGAAGAAAAAGCTGATGACGAAACCGCTGGTATTGAAGATGTTGATCTGGGTGAAGATGCTGCTGATCCCGCAGATGATGAAGATGATACATTCCTCGTTGAAGAAGAAGACGAAGGCAATATGGATGATCTTGTCGAAAGCGGCGGCGACAAAGAAGAGGAAGAGCAATAAGAATTTGCTTGATCAAGCTGGGCCGGCGTTCTAAGGCCCAGCTTCCCAATACCAATTTCTGCTGAAAAGCAGCGTGGGGTCATAGCTCAGCTGGGAGAGCGCTTGCATGGCATGCAAGAGGTCGGCGGTTCGATCCCGCCTGGCTCCACCAATCTTTTCAAAGACTTAGCAGATGGTACGAATGTGGCAAAAGTGCCCTAGCAACCAGTTAGCAACCAGCCCTAAAAATAAATTTTTGTGGTCGCGTTTTTTTAACAAGAAAATTCGCTTTGTCGCGCACCAATTTGGCCTCGTTCATTCATCGTCTCCACCACGCAAATTAACCCAGCGAGCGGGGTGGGCGGCAAGAGCGACGGAGGGGCCCGCTGATGGAGGCGGATTGCACCTCAGGCCGTAGCAAAGCGAAGGACTGCGCGGATGTGGGCTTTGTTGTTCTTCGACGACATTGAGTGCTTGCGCAGTTGCGGCCCGCCGCAGCGGACCTAGGAGGAAGCGACCGCCTACCCCGCGAACGAAGTTGATGTTGTCGCTTGTTTGTCTCAGAGACCCAAACCCTTCGTGCGCCCTGCCAATTCCCATGCGATTGTTGAGCCAGCGATTTTTCCGGCGACAGACTTGCCCCTGATGTCCTCGAAACTTGGAGCCACGGAACGAGCGTGAACTCGTTGCTGTTTTCGAATACAGCATACTTGCCTGAGGCGAGTGAGATGGGTCTGATGTAGGTGCCTTCAAACCTTTCACCGTCCATCAGTTGAGCTGCTTGCAAGCCAGACGCGGCAGAATGGTTGGCAATAACTTGTTTCATCTCATTGCGGGTCAGCGCTTTGATGGCTGAAGCTGTGGGCCGCGTACCGCCAACTGGCGTTTGCTCAACCATGCCGCGCTCAGTCAGCCATTGCAGGCGACTGCGCAATGCGACTTTGACGTTTGTGCCAAAGCCTTGATTGTTGACCAATGCTGGTGACTTGCTGGTAAGCTCATGATCAAGCCAAGTTGCACCTTCAGTGGTCACGAGTTTTTCCAAGTTTAGATAAGACAGAATCCGCAACCGTGCCTGTTGGCGGTTGCCCGCATCTTGTTCAGTGGCTTCAAGCAAGACAATCATGCCTTTGCCCGGCAGTGCTTCTGGCCTGATGCGCCCGATGTCGGCGTAATGAACCTTGCCGTCGATGCCATCTACAACGACGAAGTGACGGTCATTGATCTCGTCCGTGAGACCTACTGTTGCAACACGGCCTATGGCGGGCCTTGTTGATGTCTCACTATCAAAGATGGCAAAGCTGCCTGCCGGACGGTCGATCTTGGCCTCCCGCATGGCCCTGTGCATTGTGGCGATGATATCATTGCGCGCGCCCAGACCTTTGAGCTTGCGCTCGATGTCTGGATCAATCTCCCAGACGCCTGTTTGAAGTTCATTTGCAAGCCCAAGGTTGCTGAGATGCTTGAGCCTGCGCATGTGTGATGTGTGCACATTTGGTTCCACTGGTGGCATAGCACTGATAACCAGTACACTTTGGTCCAAATGTTTCAGGATTGATCTGTCGAGCCTTGTGAAGCGTTCTGTCTGAACTTCGCGGGCCAGCTTGATAACCTTTTCAAACTCATCCTCCGGTCCAAGTTCTAATGTCAGCTATTCACCCGCCCTAGCCCTGATTCCGTGGGTGATGTAGTCCTTGGCCATAATCAGGTCTTTGCCGTCTTCGACCTTACCCCGAATGACAATGTGGGAATGGGGATGGCCCGTGTTGTAGTGATCAACAGCCACCCAATCGAGCTTGGTTTCAAGGTCGCGCTCCATGTCCTGCATCAAGTCCCGGACGAAGGGTTTGAGGTCAGCCAACCTGTCGCCATCATCTGGTGACACGATGATCCGGAACTGGTGTCGGTCGCCATCGCACTTCTCAGTGAATGCACCACCATCAATTTCGTCCAGGTCTGGCCCATAAAGTTTTCCAGGCTCACCCGACCGATCAACACCGTCACGTTGCAAATATCGGAGATGGGCACGGGGTGCTG
>JANXRO010000049.1 GCA_025356765.1 Hyphomicrobiales bacterium
CCATGCTTTTAATTTCTTCCGCCATTTTGTCTGCTGCGTCATTCACATCCACAAATTCTTCATGGTGCACGTGGTTGGCGCGCAGGGTTCCGGTTTCACGGTCAGCCTTCAAACACACGCGGCCCGCAAAACTTTCACCCAACAAAAACGGCAAAACATAATAACCAAATTTCCGTTTGGGTTGAGGGGTATAGATCTCAATTCTATAGTGAAAGTTGAACAATCTTTCACTGCGGTCTCTGTCCCAGCAGATGGGGTCAAAGGGCGTGACCAACGCTTGGGCTGAAACTGTGCGCGGAATTTTGGCACCTTTGTGCAAATAGGCTTGTGGCTTCCAGCCTTCAACGGCCACCGGCTGCAAAATTCCAGCTTCCACAGCATCATCCAGCGCTTGTTTGGCATCAGCGACGGGTAGGCGGAAATAATCTCGCAAATCAAAGGCGCTGCCCACGCCCAAGGCTTGGCCGGAAAGATCCATCAGTTGCACCATCGCCTCGCGTTCGTTTGGCGTGGGCAAATTGAGAATCTCTGACGGAATTACGTTTTCGGGCAAATCATAAAAGCGTTCAAAGCTTTCGCGTTTGGCGGTGGTTAAAAGGCCTTGCGCAAATAGTGTTTCGAGCGCCAATTTGCCCTTGCTCCAGCCCCACCAACCGCCTTGGCCCTTCGATTTATCGGGCAGGTCGCTTTGTGCCGTTGGGCCGTGAGAGGCCACAAATTTCAACAGGTTTTTAAGATAGGCTTTTTCATTGCGAGCAAAATCGCGCATGGCCCTATAAATGCCATCGCCTTTATGGGCGCGGTTCATGCGCCAGCGCATCAGCGGGTGAAGTTCCATGCGCACTAAACTTGCTTCATGGGCCCAACATTCAAAAGTGGCGCGGTTGGTTTGGGCCAGCGTATGTTTGTCGAGTGCCGCGCGATCATAATTGCCCAAACGCGAAAACAGCGGCAGATAATGTGAACGCGTGAGTACATTCACGCTGTCTATCTGCAAAAGATGCAACCGCTCCAATTGCTTGGCCTGTGCTGCCCAGCCTGAGGCGGAAGATTTTTTCGGCACACCAAAGCCTTGCGCATGAAGCGCAATGCGGCGCGCTTCAGCCAGTGTTAGACTGGTGTTGTTTCGTGCCATTCAGCATCTGCCGGAAGCGATGCGCCCGCGCCTAAATTCTTGTTGAAGCGATAAAGCGTGGAGCAATAGGGGCAGATGGTTTCATCAGCCTTGCCCATGTCGATAAACACATGGGGGTGGTCAAACGGCGGCAATGCGCCAATGCACATAAACTCATGGGCACCGATTTCAATTTTGGCCAAGCCTTTGGAATTTTGAAAATGTGGTGTTGAATTGCCAGCCATAAAATCCTCGAATGTTTTGCAACTGACGTGCAAATAGCATAAATCGCCGCGCATGCAAAAATTCAATTCAGCCGGTGTGGAAATCGCTTACGACATTTGGGGGCAGGGCAGCCCCGTTTTGTTAATCCATGGCTTTGCCTCCAATGTGTTTGTCAATTGGCGAGACACGGGCTGGGTAAAGACTTTGGTGGACGCTGGCCACCAGGTGATCGGCATTGACAATCGTGGCCATGGGCAAAGCGAAAAACTTTATGACCCAAGCCTTTATTCGGCGCCGCTGATGGCGGAAGATGCCAAACGCTTGCTTGATCATTTGAATATCCCACAGGCCGATGTGATGGGCTATTCCATGGGCGCACGCATTTCGGCGTTTCTCACCATGGCGCATCCATCGCGTGTGCGGCGGGCAGTGTTTGCAGGCCTGGCTTCGCGCATGATCACCGGTGTGGGCGGTGCCGAAGACATTGCGCTGGCCTTGGAAGCTGAAACTTTGGCGACTGTTACAGATCGTGGCGCACGCATGTTTCGCGTGTTTGCAGACAGCACGAAAAGTGATCGCGGTGCCTTGGCCGCTTGCATCCGCTCGTCACGCGTCAAAATTAAAGCAGAGGCTTTGGCCAAGCTCACTGTTCCGGTTTTAGTGGTGGCGGGCGAACAGGACGATGTGGCAGGAAACGTGGGAGAGCTTGTGAACGTCATTCCTGGTTCACGCGGTGTGGAACTTCCGGGCCGCAACCACATGAATGCAGTTGGGGACTTAAATTTTAAAAACGCAGTGGTTGAGTTTTTG
>JANXRO010000050.1 GCA_025356765.1 Hyphomicrobiales bacterium
TCCTGCTTTCGCGGCGAACATGTTTCATGGTTAGATGGAAGCCTAACTTTTGAATTGAAACCGTTTGATGCCCGCCCTTCGCCCTGTCACCGCTATTCTGGGCCCCACCAATACCGGAAAAACCCATCTCGCTGTCGAGCGGATGTTAGCCCATGGCAAAGGCATGATTGGCCTTCCCTTGCGGCTTTTAGCGCGGGAAATTTATGACCGTGTGCGGCTGCGCGCAGGCGATCATGCTGTGGCGCTGGTGACGGGTGAAGAAAAAATCATCCCACCCAATCCATCCTATTGGGTTTGCACAGTTGAGGCCATGCCGCCCGATATTGAAGTGCCGTTTCTGGCCATTGATGAAGTGCAGCTGTGTGGTGATTTTGAGCGCGGCCACATTTTTACAGATCGTGTGCTGCACAGACGGGGCTTGGAAGAAACGCTGCTGTTGGGCGCTGCCACCATGCGGCCGATTTTAGAAAAACTTCTTCCCAATGTGGAATTTACGTCGCGGCCCAGGCTTTCAAAGCTGACTTATGCGGGCCAGAAAAAACTCTCCCGCCTTCCGCGCAGATCAGCCATCGTGGCCTTCACAGCAGAGATGGTTTATGCAGTGGCCGAACATATTCGCAAACAAAGCGGCGGTGCTGCAGTTGTTATGGGGGCTCTAAGTCCGCGCACGCGCAATGCCCAAGTGGCGCTTTATCAATCAGGTGATGTGGATTATCTGGTGGCAACCGATGCCATTGGCATGGGGCTTAACATGGACGTGGACCATGTTGCCTTTGCTGCCACGCGAAAATTTGATGGCTTTCAATTCCGCAACCTGAACCCCGGCGAGCTGGGCCAAATTGCGGGTCGCGCTGGCCGCTATATGAATGACGGCACTTTTGGGGTTAGCGCTGAGGCTGAACCCTTTGATCAGGAAATGATCGATAATCTCGAAAACCACCGTTTTGATCCGGTGCGGGTGTTGCAGTGGCGCAACCGCGATCTGGATTTCAGAACCTTAGATGGCTTACGCAAAAGCTTGGGCTATTTGCCAAAACTGGAAGGGTTAACCCGCGCCCAAAATGCCCCCGATATAACAGCACTTGAAGCCATTTGTCGCGATGATGCAGTTTATCGTTTAATAGCCAAACCTTCGCAAGTGTTGCGCGCGTGGGAAGCCTGCCAAATTCCAGATTATCGCAATATATCGCCAGCCGAACATGCCCACCTGGTGTCGCGCATCATCACATTTCTCCATTCCGGCAATGGTTTTGTTTCGGAAGATTGGTTTGCCAAACAATTGCGCCTTTCAGAAAATCTGGAAGGTGGGATTGACGCTTTATCGGCCCGAATTTCACATGTGAGATCATGGACATTCATTGCCAATCGTTCAGATTGGCTTGAAGCACCTGCTTATTGGCAGGCGCGAACAAAAGAAATTGAAGATCGGCTATCAGATGTCTTGCATGAACGCTTAACTCAGCGTTTTATAGACAGGCGAACCAGTGTATTGATGCAGCGTTTGGCGAAGAAGGAAGGCCTAATGACAAATATTGAAGCGGGCGGCGAAGTTCACGTTGAAGGCGAATTCGTCGGCCGCATCCAGGGTTTGAATTTCACACCCGATGCTGCAAGTGATGCAACCCAATTGCAGGCCTTGAAAACCGCCAGCATGGCCGCTGTGACAGTTGAAATTCTCGCACGCGCCAAAACCTTGGCGATGACGGCCGATACCGAATTGAAACTTTCGCGCAACGGCGACATTGTCTGGTCTGGCAACACCATTGGCCGTGTTGTATCGGGCGATCATCCGTTGCGCCCCAAGGCCGAAGTGATTGCCGATGATGTTTTGCAGGGCATTCACCGCGAAGAAGTGCGTGAACGCTTGCAAAAATTCGTGGGTCGTCACTTGCAAAGCGTTTTGGAACCGCTGTTCAAATTGGAAGAGGCTGAGGGCTTTGAGGCCCAGGCCCGTGGCATGGGCTTTCGCTTGGTCGAAGCCTTTGGCGTTTTGCCGCGCGAAACCGTGGTTGAAGAGGTAAAATCCCTAACCCAAGATGATCGCGCAAAATTGCGAAGCCTTGGTGCACGCTTTGGAGCTTTTCATGTGTTTTTGCCAGTTTTGCTAAAACCAGCAGCAACAGATTTGCGCATTTTACTCTGGTGGTTGCAAAACCATAAGGGTGAAACTCCAATTCCGACGCCACCTGCGAACGGCTTAACATCAACTCTGCCAGACCTAAATTTGCCGGAAGGATTTTATCGCATTTGTGGTTATCGCGTATGCGGCAAGCGCGCCGTGCGTGTGGATATGCTGGAACGTTTATCCGACTTAATCCGCGACCGGGTTTTTTGGAAACCGCGCATTGCAGAAGAAGCCAGGCCTGCGGGTTCTGTTGAAGGCGGCGGCTTTACCATTGTATCAGATATGATGTCTTTGGTTGGCTGTTCTGGCGAAGAATTCCAAGAAATTCTGATAAATTTAGGCTTCCGTGCTCAGAAAAAGCAAATTGCCAAGCCCGTGGCGATTATCCCACCAGAGGAAACTGCAGCAACCATTAGTGAGGTTGTGGCAGAAACGTCAGGCCCAGTTCCAGCTGAAACAGCTGCAATTGAGCCCACCCCAGCGCCTGCACCCGAAATGATGGAAATCAACGTTTGGTGGCCCAAAGATACGGGCCCCTTCCGCAAAGCGCCTGAACGCCCCGTCAAGCCGCCGCAAGATAATCGCGATGCCAAACCCAAGTTTGAACGCCCCCGCGGCAAACCCCAAAACAGCCGAGACAGAAAGCCAGCAGCCCCAGACAGGCCACCGCCGCGCCCGCCAAAGCCAGAAAAGCCGATGGATCCCCTTTCGCCCTTTGCCAAACTGGCCGCGCTGAAGGCCCAAATGCAGGGGAATTGACCTGGCCCAACGCCTTGATAAGTGGTTAGTTTATGCGCGATTTGTGAAACACAGATCATTGGCCACAGCCCTGATTGAAGGCGGCCATGTGCGCCTAAATCGTATTAAAGTGACTAAAATCGGCCACGCCTTAAAAGAAGGCGACGTTTTAACCTTGGTGTTGCACGGCTCTATTCGCGTCATCAAAGTTATAGGCGCTGCTGAAAAGCGCGGGCCTGCCTCTGCGGCAATGGCGCTTTATGAAGAGTTGACGCCAGAACAGAAAATCAGTGCATAAAGACAAAAGCGCTGCTATCAAAACCACAAAATATTCAACCGTTGGAACATCATGACTTATATCGTCACCGAAAACTGCATCAAATGTAAATATATGGATTGCGTGGAAGTTTGCCCCGTGGATTGCTTCTATGAAGGCGAAAACATGCTGGTGATCCACCCTGATGAATGCATCGACTGCGGCGTGTGTGAACCAGAATGCCCCGCTGACGCGATAAAACCCGACACTGAGCCTGGCTTGGAAAAATGGCTAAAGATTAACACTGAATATGCGCCCAAATGGCCAAATATCACGATTAAGCGGGATGCGCCGAGCGACGCCAAAGAATTTGATGGCAAGGCCGGAAAGTTTGAAGCCCACTTTTCTGAAAATCCGGGCGAAGGCGACTGAATTCTGCAACCGCGTTAACCATAATTCACCGTTCTGAACAGAAATCGACAGTGTACGGACGAGTTCGCCTTTAAATATCCTTAAAATTGTGCTACATAGATTTTTATGTAGATTTCAACCAGTTTGATGAATCCGGGCCTTCACTTGCTCGGATTTTTTAACGCCCGAGCAAACCGGGGTTATCAGACCAAGCACAGGCGGTAAATATAAATGCCAAATTCAAAATCAAAAAAAGCTCCAGCAAAAGCGGCCGTTAAGAAAATTAAGTTAAAGGTAAAGCCAGCGGCAAAAGCCAAAACTGTGGCAAAGCCTGCTGCAAAAGCTGCCAAACCAGCACCAAAAGCCGCCGCAAAGCCCGCAGCCAAGGTTGCTGCAAAGCCGGTGGCCAAGCCCATCATGGCCAAAGTTCCACCAGCGCCTGCCCCTGTTAAAGCAGCAAGCCCAGCACCTGCACCAAAAGCAGCAGCGCCTGCGGCAGCCGCACCGAAGAAAATTATTTTTAAAATTGGCGAATTGGTGGTTTATCCAGCCCATGGCGTTGGCAAAATTACCAATGTGGAAGAGCAAGAAATTGCCGGCGTGAAGCTTGAACTTTACATCGTAGACTTTGAAAAAGAAAAGCTGCGCTTGAAAGTTCCAACCAACCGCGCTGAACAAAAAGGCATGCGCCATTTGGCTGATCGTTCGTTGATCGAACAGGCCATGAAAGTTATTCGCGGCCGCGCTCGTATCAAGCGCACCATGTGGTCAAGGCGTGCCCAAGAATATGATGCAAAGATCAATTCTGGAGATTTGATCTCGGTTGCTGAAGTTGTACGTGATCTTTATCGCTCTGACCGTCAGCCTGAACAAAGCTATTCTGAACGCCAGTTGTTCGAACAAGCCTTGGCGCGCTTTGCTCGCGAATTGGCAGCCGTGCGCAAAGTGGATGAAGATCAATGTATCCGCGAGCTTGAAGAATATCTGGCCCGCAACGCCAAACGTGGCGCAGTAGCCGGTGAAAAAGCCGAAGATGATTCCGCTGAAGAAGCAGCGTAAGGCTCTCTTAGTATTTTAAATTTGCGGTGGTCCAATCATTTGGGCCACCGTATTTGTTTATGATGGCCTATATTTCAATCACTGGTTTGCGCGTTAAAAACATTTTTCATGCGCCGCGCTTTTGGTGGCATGCACTCAGATCTATGGCGCAAGCAAAAACCGCTCCCGGCAACATCAGCGTGGACGCTCGAACCATCGATGGTGTGCATCATACAATGTCGGTTTGGCAAAGCCGTGATGCCATGCGCACCTATCTGACCAAGGGTGCCCACCTTGCCGCCATGAAAAGCTTCAGGGCAGTCGGCAGTGGCAAAGTATTAGGCTTTGAAGCAAATGAAGCCCCACCCTGGAGCGACGTTCACGACCTGTGGATAAAAGAAGGACGAGAAGTTTAATCAGCTTTCAATATAATCCATGCTGCGCGCCAAATCTCGCGCGATCTGTTTAGATTTATGAACAGCTGAAGAAAACGGCTCAAACGAGATATAGCCTTTATAGCCATCCGCCATCAGCGCCTTCACTTGGCCCTTGTTGTCAATCATGTCATCGTCGTCCACCAAAACGCGCTGTGCATCGCGCATCGTAGCGGCGATATGTTTTTTATCCGTCACGCCTGAAACATGAATCAAGCAAGTGCGAGAACCAAACACTTGTTTCTCCCCCGCCACAAAATGATGGAATGTGTCATGCGTCACTTTAAAACGCTTGGATTGCTTCACCGCGTCAATGGCTGCAATAGCTTCGGCCTTCAAGCGCAATGAACATTCCACAAAGCCCAAAGGCTCCACACAGCCAATCAAACCATGATGCACCAAAATTGGCGCAAGGCCAGAAAGTGAATCACATAAACCATCCATGCGCTCTTCCTGCGAAGGCTTAAATTTTTTATCATTTGTGGGAACCAGCACCAGAGCCTTTGCACCTGCAACTGCTGCATATTCCGCCAGCCTTGCTGCCTCAATGGCTTTAGCCCCATTCCATTGGTTAAAGCGTTGCAGTGCATTCACATTCAAAATGGTAATGCCTTTGTCTTTGGCCAATGTGCCAATCATCTTGGCATTCTTGTTGCCCATCAAAGATGTTTCAATGTCGTTGCGAATTTCAACCGCGTTGATGCCCAGCGATAAGGCCAAATCAAAAAATGCAGCATAGCCAAGCTTGGGCGCCACCATATGATTCAATGAAAACTGCATTCAAATTCTCCCGTTCAAAGATAGCGATAGCATCGTCACGCCACACTGATAAGCCCGCGACCACCAACTTCATTCAGAATCTATCAGAAAAATCTATCGACAAAAAATTTGCGCATTGGAACTTAACGTTGCAAACTGTGTTTCTATTTGAAGACTGCGCAAATTCATTGGCATCAAACACGTTCATGAGGAACACAATGGCAAGCTATTCGAATTCAAAACATCACACTTTTAAACTCGGTGCAGCCATCTTCGCTGGCGCATTGTTCTTGGGCTTAGTTGGAGAAATTGGAACAGTTTCTGCTGAAGAACCCGGGCAAGGCACGCTTTACCACCATCGCCACAACCGCCATCATAAGATCGATCCAAGGATCTATCCACATTATGGCTATTATGGTTTCGATTTTGGCGTGGACGATTACGGCAGGCGTTATGATCACAACGGCCAAACCTATCAACGTTATAACCAACCCTGCGTGGTAGGCCCGATGGGTTCAAGCCACCCTGTATGTTGAGAAAATCGGCAGGCAGGCTTAGTTAGGCCCCTGCCTGCTTCCTCATATCATTCTTATCAATCCCCGCCACTTCCACTGGCTTTTTCATCGCATCGCGGCGGAATGGGTCGCCGAGCTCTTGGTTCAACATGGCTTCGATCAACGTTGTTTTGCCATGTTTCATTTGATCTTCGATGGCTTTGTGCAAAGCTGCGGTCAGCTCATCCATTGTGCGGGCTATAATGCCTTCAAGCCCGCAGGCCTTGGCAATGCCGGCATAAGACACTTGTTCATCCAATTCCGTGCCCACAAAATTGTCAGCATACCAAAGGGTTGAGTTGCGCTTTTCAGCACCCCATTGATAATTGCGAAAAACAATCTGCGTAATGGCAGGCCATTCTTTGCGGCCAATGGCTGTGAGTTCAGTCACAGCAATGCCAAAAGCACCGTCGCCTGAAAAGCCAACAACGGGCACATCTGGGCAAGCAATCTTCGCACCAACAACGGACGGAAGACCATAACCACAGGGGCCAAACAGACCCGGTGCTAAATATTTTCGGCCCTCATCAAATGATGGATAGGCGTTGCCAATGGCGCAGTTGTTGCCAATGTCGGACGAGATAATAGCTTCGCGCGGAAGGGCTGCTTGAATGGCGCGCCACGCCATGCGCGGGCTCATCCATTTTGGTTTGGCAGCGCGGGCGCGTTCATTCCATGTGGTGCCGGGATCATCATTTTCATGGTCCATGGACGACAATTGTTGGGCCCAACGCGATTTTGTTGTGGCAATGAGATCGCGCCTGGCTTGGCGATTGTGCTCACCTGCCGATGGAGCAAGCTTTGCCAAAATTGACGTGGCCACCTTTTTGGCATCACCCACAATGCCCACAGCCACTTTTTTCGTAAGGCCGATACGTGCAGGGTTAATGTCCACTTGAATGATCTGCGCAGTCTTCGGCCAATAATCTAATCCATAGCCGGGCAAAGTGGAAAATGGATTGAGCCTTGTGCCCAAAGCCAACACCACATCAGCCTGTTGAATAAGCTCCATCGCGGCCTTTGATCCATTATAGCCAAGTGGCCCCGCAAACAGCGGATGGGTTCCCGGAAACGCATCATTGTGCTGATAGCCAACACACACCGGCGCATCCAGCTTTTCAGCCAGCGCTTTGGAAGCCGCAATGGCCCCGCCCAAAACCACACCGGCACCATTTAAAATAACCGGAAATTTGGCGCCGGACAAAAGCTTAGCCGCCGCCGCAATGGCATCGTCGCCACCAGCGGGGCGTTCAAATTCCACAATGGCTGGCAAATCAATATCAATCACATGGGTAAAATAATCGCGCGGCATATTAATTTGCGCTGGTGCCGAATGGCGCTTGGCATTCATAATCACGCGGTTCAAAACTTCCGCCACGCGCGAAGGATCACGCACCTCTTCTTGATAACAAACCATGTCTTTAAACAGAGCCATCTGTTCCACTTCTTGGAATCCGCCTTGGCCGATGGTCTTGTTGGCCGCTTGCGGTGTGACCAACAACAACGGCGTGTGGTTCCAATAGGCAGTCTTCACAGGCGTTACAAAATTGGTAATACCCGGGCCATTCTGCGCAATCATCATGCACATTTTGCCTGAAGCACGCGTGAAGCCATCGGCCATCATGCCGCCAGAACCTTCATGCGCACAATCCCAAAAATGAATTCCGGCTTTCGGAAAAATATCTGAGATCGGCATGAAGGCCGAACCGATAATGCCAAAGGCATGTTCAATGCCGTGCATTTGCAGTACTTTTACAAAGGCTTCTTCAGTGGTCATTTTCATGGGGTAAATCTCCGTTGGTTGATAATTACAACAGCCACATCATGCCAGCTAGTGCCAGATTGCCTTGAGGTTCAAGTCACCCATTTAAAACACTGCATGTTCACCAAGATCAACACTTGCCTCACCGGCAATCAGTTGAGCGTGAAATTTTTGTAAAGTGTCACTTCCAAAAGAGGGTGTGGCATCGGCATCATAGCGCTGCGCATCAGCGTTCCACACCAACATCGATTCCGTGGCATAATAGCGACCAATGCGGGCCAGCTCTGCCTTGTCTTTGAAACCAAGTTTCGACAGAACAAATATAATGCCGTCAAGCAGGGCCACGGGAACTTTGCGAAATTTCGCGGGCCTTCCTAAAATTTGAAACAGCGCTTCGCCCTGTTCCTTTAGCGTCATCGCAGGCCCGGGGCCACCGATGGGCAAAATTGCATTTTGCAATTTTGTTTCATCAAGACAATTTGCAATAAACCGCGCCAGATCAAAATCGCTGATGGGTTTGCATGATGTCAATTGTCCATCGCCAAACACCATGAATGATTTGCCTTTTTGCACCCGCGCAACTTGGCCTGAAAGCGATTTAAAATAGGCTGTAGGCCGAACGATTGAATAGGTAAGCCCAGATGCCACCAACGCTTCCTCAAACGCCAGTTTTGCATGTTGAAATGCCAGCTTGGGTTTTTGCACGCATATGGCAGAAAGCAAAACGAAGTGCTTCACGCCGTGTTTTTTTGCGGCCTCGAGCACCAGAAGATTTGCGCGGTGATCAATGGCCCAAGCATCTGCCGCAACGCCCGTGCGTGATGCCATGCAAGACACCACCGCATCAAATTTCTCTCCCCGAAAACCATCGCGCTCTATGGATTGTGCATCCGTCACATTGCCTTGGGCACGCCCAAAGCAAAACACGTCATGGCCGCGCAAAAGGAGTTCGAGAAGCGTTGCCTTGCCAATTGTGCCCGTTGCCCCAACCATAAATATCCGCATGGGCAAACGCTATCACGATCATGCAATCGGTCAAGCGTTTGCCTGCTCAATCAAGGCGTTGCAAAAACGCGCAAGCGGTGGCCATCAGGGTCAACGGCCGTAAATGTATAACCAAAATCCATCTGTGTGGGCATTTGAATAACGGGCAAGCCAGCGGCTTTCCATGTTGCATGCCAAGCATCAACTTCGGGATTATCCTTGGCATGAAAGCCAAGTTCAGCCGCACCGCCGGTTGCCTCCGGTTTTGGTTCAACGCCGCCCTTTTCCCAAAGGCCAAGCATTGTGCCGCCGTTTAAACTGAACATGGCAAACCC
>JANXRO010000067.1 GCA_025356765.1 Hyphomicrobiales bacterium
GCACACCAACCTGGTTTAAAACCAAACGCGGCTGGCGATCATTGGGCCTGCCCACTTTCAGCAAATCAACCAAGTTTTTCGTGTTGCGCAAGCTGGGCAATTCTGGCGTTGCGGTGATGACAATTTCATCAGCATTCATCAACGTATATTTCACCCAAGGGGCCCACATATTGGGAACGTCAACCACAACCATGGGCGCTGCCTGGCGCACAATGTTCAAAACCGTTTCAACCGAATGAGCTTCAATGTTCATTTCGCGTTCAACACTGCCAGGTCCATTGAGCAAGCTCAGCTTGTTGCCAAGCTTCGACATCAACCGTTCAACCAATGTTGCATCCACGCGATCAGGTGCCGACAAGGCTTCATAGATTGTGCCGCTGCCTTCCTGGTTATAATTCAGTGCCGCCGTGCCGAACGAAAGATCAAGATCCGTCAACACAGTTTCAATGTCTAAGTTTTGCGATGTGGCATAAGCAATATTATGCGCTATGGTTGATGAACCAACGCCGCCCTTTGATCCTACAAAGGCAATAATCTTGCCCAAGGGTGCAGCCTTCGGATCATTATAAAGATTGGCAACCGTTTCAATGAAAGTCACCGGATTGATGGGGGCCACCAGATAATCGCTCACACCATTTTTGATCAGCTCGCGATAAAGAATAATATCGTTCACATGGCCAATCACAATCACCTTGGTGTTGGGTTGGCAAACTTCTGCGAATTTCGCCAATTCTTCCATAATGGTGGCGCGGTCTCCGTGCGATTCAACCACAACCAAATTGGGTGTTGATTCACCTTGATAGATTTGTGCAGCATGCAACACGCCACCCAGTTGCACAGACATATGCGCGCGCGCCATGCGCCGGTCTTTGCCCGCAATTTCCATCACCTGAGCGGTGTTTTGATTATCGCAAAACACACCAATGTTGATGCGCGGTACCATCGTCACCGGAAAATTCTCCGATGCGGTGTCAAGGCTTGGCTCAAGTGCTGCGTTCATGGCTATGTCCGTTCAAGTTCTCAATTATGGATTGGCAATATTATTCGTGGTGTTGGTAACCGTGCTCACTGCTTTTTGCTGGTTGGCTACCGCAAGAACCTGTGCCGGCGCATCGGCCAAATCTGTTGGAGTTGGTATGACGATGGTTTCTGGGTTGGCAATTTCCGCAGCGATATTGTTTTGAACAGCACAACCTAAGTTTGGATATTGTGTGTTGTCAGACGTTTCAGTTAAATCTTTCGACCAGTCGCCGCATTTTTTGGTTTTGGCATAAGACGAAACATAAGTAATGCGTACCGGCCCATTGGCTGATCCTGGATAGGTCATAAAGCGCACATTTTCACGCCGCACGCCCTGCCCCACCATCAAGCTTGCCACTTCCCCCGCCACGCGCGCAGAGTTGCCACCACCTGATGGCCTGGAAACTGTCATGGGTGAAACCCCTGCCTGCAAGGCCCTATGTACGAAGCCGGAGACCGCATTAATCTGCGTTGCCTGCAATGTGCCATGGCTTGAAGCAATTTCCAGAGTCTGCGGCCCTTTCACTAAGGTGATTGGGAAGTTCATCGAGGCTTGCGGCGGCTGGCGAACCGTGTCATCCAATAAAGCCTCATCGGCTGAACAACCAACAATCCACAGCGCCGAAAGTGATAGTGCCGTAAAGTGAATGAAATGACGCGTACTAATATTCATGTTTGTTACTCCACTCACTCAACAATAAAGCCAACGTTGCCGCTATAGCTTCCGGTAATGGGCTTAGAGCCTTTGCCGTAAACCTTGTTCAAACGACCCAACAAATTGGTTTGGCGATCTGAGGCAACATTCAAATTTTTATCGGGCGTCTCAAGTTGCTTTTGAGCAACGCTGCGCACGATGTGCGGCGTTACCAACACAACCAACTCCGTTTGATTTTGAATAAAATCACGGCTGCGGAAAAGTGCGCCCAAGATTGGAAGCTTCTTCAAACCTGGCGTTCCGTTAATTGTTTGACGCGTGCTTTCACGAATAAGGCCAGCCAACATCATCGAACCACCATCGGGCATTTCCAGAACAGTATCAGCCGAACGAGTGTTCAGCGAAGGCACACTTCCAACGCCGTCTAATGTACCGGTTTGGACATTGTTCAATTCGCTCACTGAAGTGTGGATTTTAAGGTTTATTCGTCCAGCAGAAAGAACAGTGGGCGTAAAATCTAATCCCACACCATATTCTTTGAACTTAACTTCACATTCGCGCGAGGTCCCGCTGGTGATTCTGCAGGTCTGATATGGGAATTCGCCACCAGCTTTGAAGGATGCTGCTTGGCCAGAAAGTGCTGTTAAGTTTGGTTCCGCCAATGTGTGCAACATGCCATCGCTTTCCATGGCACGCAGAACACCAGAAAGGCTGCTGCCGCCCGATGTAACTGCCGCACCATAGCCTTGGTAAGGCGAAATATATGTTGAATTGAACGGATTGAGACTTGAAAGATTGAACGCAAATGAACCCGCATCCAGCACGGCTTGCAAGTTGATGCCCCATTGCTTCAACACATCGCGTTGAATTTCAACCATCTTCACTTGCAGCATCACCTGGTCTTCACCAGCGATTCTAACGGTGTTCACAACTTTGCCATTTTCAGGCAAAAATTCTCTGGCCAAATCTTCAGCCGTTTTGGCTTCATTAGGGTTAACTGCAATACCAGCAAGAACAACGTTTGTGCCAACTGTGTCCACTGTAATATGTGTGCCGGGAATTGTACGGCGAATGAGATTCTGCAATGTGGAAGAATCTGCCGCCACTTCCAGATTAAGATTTAAAACTTGGTCACCATTAGGATCAAACACAAACACGTTGGTTTCACCGACGTGGCGGGAGAAAATATAAAGCGTGTTTTTGTTGCGCACCACGGCATCGGCAATTTCAACATTGCCAACCAAAACGTCTTTGGCATCGGCAGGCAAATGCACAATCATGGTTTTGTTCAAACTCATGCGCACGGCACGGCCTTGATCAGATTGCGCAGCTTGAGGAGCCATCGCCACAATGTCAGAGGCCGCTGCGGGCCTTGACAGCATGG
>JANXRO010000091.1 GCA_025356765.1 Hyphomicrobiales bacterium
GTGCTGAGGTTTTGGAGATTGAGGCGGATTTGCACACGCTCTCAACCGTCATTCCCGCGCAGGCGGGAATCCAACTTTCAACACGTGAGGTTGCGGCCAAATTGGATTTGTGCCTGCGCAGGAATGACAGCGTGGGTGGAGGGTTTGAAAAGCAGGTATTAAGCGTTCTCTCCGCGCGTTTTGATCTTCTCAAACTCACGCCCGTGTCGGCCATTGAAAAACTAAAAACTGCACGCGATTGGTTCGCGGATGAAGATTTGGCCACGCGGGTTATTCAAACACGGATTTATTTGGCGCAGGCTTATGTAATGCAAGGCGCGACTGATTTGGCGGCGTTGGAACTTGACCAAGCCCGCAGTTATTGCGCTTCACGGGCCATGATTTTGCAACAGGAAAAAGTTGAACGGGCTTTTGCTGAATTGGATTTGGCTTTGAATCCGGTGATTGAGAACAACCGCAATTCTGCTGAAGGTGCATGGAAAGATGGCCAGGCCTATGTGTTGATCAAGCGCCTTGGCGAGGGTGGCCAAGCCAATGTTTATCTTGGCTATGATAATGCGCGGGGCCGCAAAGTGGCCTATAAAAAAATGAAGGGCGCTGATCTTGAGGCCCTGTCGCGTGAGGTGCGCATGGCCAATGCGGCGCAAGTTTCGGGCGTTGCCAAAATTCTGGCCTGTGGCACTGCCGCCGATGGCTCGCTTTATATGGCGCAAGAATTTGTTGAAGGACAAAGTTTGCGAAAGTTGATTGATGCAAAGCAGGCACAATTGTCTCATGCCCAGCAATTGCAAACCATTTTAGCCGCACTTCACCACGCCCAGATTGTTCATGGTGATGTGAAGCCTGAAAATGTGATTGTGAATGATCAAGGTCAAGTCACTCTGGTTGACTTTGGTTTGGCACAAAGCGGCAAAGCAAAAACGCAGGGTGCCACGCCGCGTTATACGCCACCCGCTTGGCCAGCCTATTTTGCAAAAACAACTTGGTGTGATGATTATGCGTTAGGCTTGGTGATGATTGAATGTTGCGGCGGTGTTTTGCCAGAACGCCACAACAGCATTTTTGATTTGGTTCGGGTTTCGCCCGCACTTAAAGCCGCGCTGTTGCCTTTTAAGGTTGATATTCGAAAAACAATTTTAAAGCTATTGCGCCCGCTTTGAATGGTCTTGCAGCTTGATCACTTGCAGCCAATAATTTTGGTTCGGTTTACCACTGATGGCGAACGTAATTTCAGCATTATCATCTATTTTAAAAACCGCCATGGGTGCTGCATCCACATAGATGGGCGATTGTAAAACCACATCGCCGGTTTTTAATCGCATGTTTAGCTTTTCATTTTTTTCAGGCAAAACAAACGCCATGTAAGTGCCGGGGCTTTTGGCGCTCCACTTTAAAATTGTCTCGCCATCAGTGCTGCGGGTTTGACCGACAGACAATTTGGCTTGGGCTTCAAAACTGGGTGGCGTGTCAAACCGATCAAATGATCCTGAATCCTTATAGGTTTGCAACAAGGCCCAAAGCTCGTTGCGCCTTGCTAAAAATAGCGCATCATTTTGCCATTCACGCGTTGCAGATTTTAATTTTGCATCTGTCCAACCGTTTTCAATATCGCCAATCAAGCTGGCACTTTGGGCATAGAATGTACCCGAGCCCGAAACAACTTGCGCTTCACCCAGAAAACGCCGCTCGCCACCGGAATGAACCGCAATCACTTCACCTTGTTCGTTGACAATGGGGCTGCCGCTGGTGCCGCCCTCGGCTGGTGCTGTGTGATAAATCAATTGGCCGCCTTGGGCTTGCGATGTTCCCATAAAATCGGTGGCGCCGCTGACATAGCCAATGCGCAATTGCTGCACGCTTTTGTTCACGGCGAAATTGGCGGGATAGCCCACATAGGCCATGGCATCGCCAACGCGCATGGCGTTCAATTTATCAGGTGGCGCAATGAGCAAGGGTGGGGCCAAAGTGGCTGATGGATCTACAAACAATTCAGCCACATCATAGCTGCCCTGCGGGTTGATTTCATGGCCGGTAATTTTTGTGGTTTCGGCCACTACATCTTTGAATGCCTGATATGCGGGATGGATTTTTACATCCACAATGGTGATGGGTGTTTGGGTTTGATCTGAAGACAGCAAAACCAATTTTTGATTGTTGGCGCGTTGTGAAAGCAACGCCGCCACATGGGCGTTACTGATGACGCTGTGGGGCCCATTTACAAATGCTGTACCCATCACTTGCGGGGCTGAACCATCATTGGCCATGAGCGCGACTTGATAGACCGATGGCTTGATGCGCGCATAAATTTGCGCCCAATCTGCCATAGTCGGTGTTGTGGCCATTTTTTGGTGCAGGGCTGCCGTTTCGTTCAGAAAGCTTTGTTCAATTTGGTTTTGACGGTGCGCTTGCCACCCCATTGCGCTCGCACCCACGATGGCCGCCAAGGCCAAAACAGCCACAGATTTTTTTAGTATTCCCAGCGTGCCTTGAACGGTGCCGCCATCACTTTTGAAATGCGGGTTGGTGATCAGGCCTTTTGCATCTTCGCTAAAACTCAACCTAATTGAGGGGCCTGCGGCATCAACCAAATGCAGTTCCGTTTCATCAGTAATGGCCACATCCCCCACCACGCGCACGCCGTTTATAAACACCGGGTGTTGGCGGTCTGTTAGCAAATTATATCCGCCCGCCACGCGGCGCAATTCAAAATGGTTGCGGCCCAACCTGTCGTCGCTGGCTGAAAAGCGCACTTCACAATCCATCGCCCGGCCAAAGCGGATAAGGCTTACAGCTTCATCAAACACTTTGGCGGTGTCGCCTGCAATTGCAGCAAGCGACGGATCGATTGTGATGGTGAGCATGATTATTGGTTTTCAGAAACTGTTTTCTTGATCCAGTCATTGTAAAAATCAACGCGGGTATAAGCGCCAAACAACGATGGTTGGGCACAACCCACGCCCCAAGACACAATGCCAACTTGGGCATAGCCTGATGGGCTGCTGGTTGTGGCCACCACAAGCGGGCCACCGGAATCGCCTTGGCATGAATCTTTACCACCCACTTTCAAGCCGGCGCAAAGTTGGCCATCTGGCACATAATGGCCTGTGCCTTTCACATAATTGGCGCGACACTTTTCAAGATTTTGAATGGGCACTTCAACTTCTTGCAAATCATTGGGTGCTAAA
This sequence comes from Hyphomicrobiales bacterium, assembly GCA_025356765.1. Taxonomy (GTDB): domain Bacteria; phylum Pseudomonadota; class Alphaproteobacteria; order Rhizobiales; family Aestuariivirgaceae; genus Aestuariivirga. The sequence goes on from JANXRO010000091.1 coordinate 3,186, forward strand.
AATTCCTGCGAAATTTCAGTATCCGGAAAAGCTTTCTCGAATGCTTCACGATCAACCGTATAGCCCCAACCGGTAACGGTGGCTTTTTTGCCGGGCAACGTTTCATAAAATTGCGGCGTGCCTAAAGTTGCACGCGCAACGCCTTGGCCATATTCAACAGGTTCTGATAATTTTACCAAGGCAATATCATTTTCATGGGTGTCGCCATTATAGGCTTGATGAACGATCACTTTTTCAATGTTCACCCATTTCAGTTGGTCTACTTTGCTGCTGCCATAGCCAACTTTGCCTTCAAGGGAGCCTGTAAAACAATGCGCCGCAGTTAATACCCAATTGGTGCTGATCAGGCTTCCTCCACATAAAAACTCGCCTTCAATGCGCACCTGCCATGGCCATTTGTTGGCATCAGCAATTTTGCCGCCCACAATCATATCGCTGTTGATGGCCTGGGTTGGCTTTTTTTGATCTGCCGCACATGCAGCACTGGTGCAAAGGGCAAGTGCCAAGCCCGCAAGAATAAGTTTTTTCATTGCCGTCGTTTCCTGTTTTATTTTTCAATTTTTATAGGTGCTAACGTCTTGGCCTTCAACCAACATCTTTGCGGTTTAGCATTAAGATAATATCGCCCGAAGTATTTTTTAAAACCAACTGGCTGCCCGAAACTTCGAATGATGCAGTCTGTTCCAAGTTATGTAGAAACTTCGCTTCTTCAATCATAATGTCTGGCTTGCAGGCCATGCGCGTGGTGGCTAAGCGGCCCATTTCCACCGTGGCGCCATGTTGGCCAAAGCTTCCGTTGAAGTGGTTGCAACCTGCATTGCCTGAAATTTTTGACGCATTAAATTCCACAAATTGTTTAGGCTTGTCAGGCATGGCCCAACTTGTGCCCGCCAAAGAAAGCATCATTACCATTGTTGTGACCACCATTTTTCCATCCCTTTATACGCAACATCATGACTAGGAATGAACTTCGACCTTTCTTTGCTGTAATCTGGGCGGATGTGTGATTATTGCGTTGCCAGTTTGGCTTTCAAGGTTTCGATCGCTAGTGCCGTATTGGCTTCATCAGGGTTTAGCGGATGGGCTTTGGCAAGGGCTGCCATAATGCCTGAAGCTTCTTCCAGATTTTTGCGGACGTCTTGGTTCATGGTGGCCGCCATATAAAGGCTCTTGGCCAAATCATGTTGTTTGGCGGCATTCAATGGGTCTTCTTTCGCCATGGCGCGAGAAGCTTCCAGATCTGCAGTAAAATAGGGGGCGGCCAAATCATCCTTGTTGCGATCATGATAAAATGTTCCCAGCTGATTGTTGGCCACGGACAAATGTTCTTGCACATCATCACGCAGGGGATTGTCTTTGGCCAAGGTGGAAATTTTTTTCCAAGCTTTTTTCAACAAGGCCTCGCCCTCATCATCTTGTTTCAACATCAACAAGGCTTGGGCCAGATTCATGGTGCTCAAGGCCAAGCCATCTTGTGTGTCGATGCTGTTTTGTTGGGCACTGGCGCGGGCTTGGCTAATGGCCACATCCTTGCGCAAAAATTCAACCGCTTCTTTCACGTTGTCGGAGCTTGCACCATCCCGGCGCAACAGGTTTCCCAATTGCTCATACCCTGCGGCAAGGTCGTTTTGGGCAGCGCGATTGATTTGCACGTTGATATTTATTTTTGCAGCGGCCTTTTCCAAATACTCGACTTGCTTTCGCAATGCTGCCTCTGCCTCGGCCATTTTGCCATTTTTCTCATAGTGTTGGCCCAACATTCCATTGGCAATTGCAAAATTGGTGATGGCGGTTTTGTCATCAGGGTTGGCCGATAAATTTTTTTCATCAATTGCCAAGGCGTCTTTAAAATTCTTTTCGGCATCATCAGCGCGGCCCAGTTTATTTTTTATGGTGCCAAGCTTGCGCAAAATCAGCGCATAGTTGGATTGGGCCGCGGTATCGGAGGGGTTTTTGGCTGCAACCTCGCTGGCAATTTGTTCGGCGCGCGCAGCATAGTTTGAGGCCTTTTCAGTTTGGCCCTGGTTCAGCAAAACGGTGATCAATTCATTCAGCGCGTTGATGGCCCCAGTTTTCACGTCCGAGCTGGCAGCGCCCGCAGAGATCAACTGGTCTTGAATATTCCATGCACTTTCTAAAACGCCGCTGGTAATTTCAGGCGAAATGCCGGGCTTGTCTTTCAATTGTCCGGCCAAATCATCCACCAAAGAGTTGGCCGCCGTGGTTGCAGCGTCATAAGCGGTTTGGGTTCTGCGCCGATTGATTTCACCCCAGGCAAAAAGCGAAAGTGCCAACACCAAGGCCACCAAAGATCCGCCAAGCGCCATCCTCTGCCTGCTATTTGCGCCCTTGCGGCTGGCAGCAATGAATTGTAGTTGCGATGAACTGGGTGGCGTGGTGTTTTGAGGTTGGTGTGCCACCCAAGCTTCAGCCTCGCTCAACGTTTGGCCAAACAGAAGGCGGCTTTTTGATCGCTTTTTATTTTCCCATTCGTCGGCCAGTTCAGCAATTTTTGTGTGTTGGCGTTGCCATACCAAATCGCTGTTCAAAGCGGTTTGTAATTTGGTGAAGGCTTCATCAAAACTCTCTGATGAGAAAAAAATGAAATTTAATTTGCTCACTGCTTCGGGCAAATCACCTGTGTCCACAGGGTCCACCACCACGGGCACCAAGCGCTTGGCCAAGCGTTGGCTTTCGTCGACTTCCCAATGGCAAATTTTTGAAGCGGCTGAATTAGGGCTGACGCAGAACACAAATGCGTCTGATTGCAAAATCAATTTGCTCAAGCGGTCTTGCCAGGCTTCGCCGGGCGCAATGTCGGTCTGATCGAGCATGGGTTGAAAGTTTGCCGTTGCCAGTTGGTCATGCAACAGCCGGGCAAATTCAATGTCTTTGCGCGAATAGGAAATGAACACACGGGTTTTACGATCTGCAATTTTCAGTTTTGATTGTAACGCCATCTTTGCCCGCATTGCTTATTTATCAGCTTCATTTTGCCCTATTCTATGGCAAAAGAAATGCCAATTGGAGACAAATCTGCGATGCGCGTCAAACTTGCTGAAATCACTGAACAGTTGCCGTTGCGTTGGGCCTTGCCTTTTGTGGCCGTGGTTTATGGCATCGGGTTTTATGGTTTCA
>JANXRO010000392.1 GCA_025356765.1 Hyphomicrobiales bacterium
CCAAAATTGAGTTCATCCATAGTAGCGGGCATGCCTCGCCTGAAGATTTGCGGGCTTTCGCTTTAGCAATAAAGCCCAAGTTTGTCGTGCCAGTACATGGGGAAAATTGGGATGCTGAATCAGTTGGGTTTGGAACCATCCGCCGATTAGCGGATGGGGAAATGATGCAGATTTCCTGACAACCGCTAAGACGCGACAAACGTAACCCACTAGCGTTTGCGATAAGATTTATCTTCATCGTCTAATATGCTTTTCATTGCCGCAAAATGGGCGTGAAACTGTTCGCGGTCATCTTCCCATTCTTGCGCAGTTTTTTCAGCAACTGCATTGTTCATCACATGAAGCGGTTGCCCGGTTTGGTAAGCAAGAACCAAATTGCGACAGGCCCTTTCAAGATAATACGTCAGGTCATAAGCTTCGGCCACACTTGACGCACAGACCAAAACCCCGTGGTTGCCCATCATCATAATATTGCGGTTGCCCATCAGCCGCGCGATGCGGTCACCTTCCTCATCAGTGTTGGCCATGCCGCCATAATTCGTATCAACTGCTACGCGATTAAAAAACCGCGCAGTGTTCTGGTCAATCGGTTTAACTTCGGGGTCTGCCAATGAAGCAATCACCGTGGCATAGGCCGGGTGCAAATGAATGATGCAGCGCGCATGGGGCAGGGCGGCATGCAGCCTTCCGTGAAGGCTCCATGCCGTTAAATCTGGCGCATCAGGCCTATTCATGGTGCTTTTGTCATTGCTGTTGAGTTTCAACAGGTCTTTTGCCCGAATTTTGGAAAAATGTTGCCAGCGCGGGTTCATCAAAAACTCTTTGCCATCGGCTGAAACGGCCACGCTGAAGTGATTGGCCACGGCTTCATTCCAGTTATTTTTTGCAGCCAGCCTAAATGCTGCCGCAAGATCAACACGCAATTGCCATTCAGCATTGTCAGAAACAGGTTTCATTTTGCCGGAACCTTTTTTCGCCATGTGCATCTCCCTCGCTTAAAAGTGGAATGCTAGATGAGAAAATCGTTTCCAGCAACGACAGCTGAGAGGAATAATATTATGATCAAGCAGATAATTCTAACCGGTGTGATTGCAGGCGCAGCAGCTTTTGCAGGCTTTGCACAGGCCTCCACCGAAACTGGTCCCTATGGCAACTGGACATTGAATGACGGCCGCGTCACCGTGAAAGTTGTGCCCTGCAATGGCAACCAAGTCTGCGCCAATGTCATCCGCTTAGATAAGCCCAACAACGCTGATGGAACACCTAAGTTAGATTTGAAGAACAAAAACACGTCTCTGCGGTCGCGCCATCTCATCGGCATGCCCGTTATTGAGGGCATGTCACCCGTAGCGGCCAATGTGTGGAAGGGTCAAATCTATAGTTCTGATGATGGCTCTAATTATCGTGCAACAGCAGTTGTCAATGGCGATCACTTAGATGTAAAGGGCTGTTGGCTTGTCTTCTGCAGGGATTTAAATTTCGTTCGGTCTAAATGAAAATCAAAAACACCATAGCATTCAGTCTGTTGGCTTTGGCCTTGCTGCAAATGCCTGCATTTGCGGTTGATGATGTTTTGGCAACTTTACCTTTTGCCAAAAAACTCCAATTGGCCAAGGCGGGCGACCCTGACGCAAAAATGGCCGTGGGCGAATCTTATGAGAAGGGTGATGGCGTTCCACAAAGCGGCGTGAACGCTGCCAAGTGGTATCGTGAAGCAGCCCTTGTTGGCAATGTTGAAGCGCAATTTCGCTTGGCCAAGCTTGTCAGCAAAGGCGCGCCCGGCTTGAAGGTGGATAAGGCAACGGCGCTGAAGCTTCTCGAAACCGCTGCCAAAAAAGGCCATGCACCATCGCAAAATCTTTATGGCTTGATGCTGCAAAAGGGCGATGGTTTGGTGAAAGACGAAAAACAGGCCGTGGAATGGTATACCAAAGCCGCAGACCAAGGCTTGGCCGTGGCCCAAAACAATCTGGGTGTCATGGTGCTGAACGGCACGGGCACAACCCGCAGTATTGATGACGCTTTTAAACTGTTCACCAAAGCCGCTGATGGCAAAGACGCATGGGCCATGAACAACTTGGGCGGCATGTATGAAATGGGCTGGGGCACAACCAAAGACGTTGAAAAAGCCAAGACGCTATATAAACAGGCAGCCACAGGCGGGATTGATATAGCCATCAAAAATCTTGATCGGCTTGGCGTGAAGTGGCCTGAAACCACCGCCCTGAAACCCTAATTTTCATCAAACTTTAACCAAACAATTTGACTTAAATTTTACGAAATCCTCGCAAAACAAACCTTTAACCCTGCGAGGTTTGCCATGCATTTTGCAAAAATTAAAATTTGGGCTGTTCTGGCTGCCGCTCTGTCTTTGGCTGGCTGTTCACATCACTCATATTCTTCACGCCATCACGGCTTTGCAAGTGCTTCAAGTGACCCTTTTGCCGGCAAAGGCAGCCCTTATTATCGCGGCAAAAAAATTCCATTCGGCGGCGGCGAATATCATGTGGGAAGCCCTTATCAAGTTGCTGGCCGCTGGTTCACCCCGCGTGAAGAGCCTGGCTATGACAAAACCGGCGTTGCCTCTTGGTATGGCGAAGCCTTTCATCGGCGCAGAACTGCCAATGGCGAATGGTTTGATATGAACACATTAACCGCCGCATCGGCCACCTTGCCGCTGCCCAGCTATGCACTTGTGACAAATTTGGAAAACAACCGCCAAGTTGTGGTGCGCATCAATGATCGCGGCCCCTTCGTGGGCACAAGATTAATCGATCTTTCAAAACGCGCCGCTGATGAATTGGGCTATCGCAACAAAGGCAAAGCCCATGTCCGCGTAAAACTCATTGGCCCAGCGCCAACAGATGATTCAAATCAACACATGCTTGCCCTGAATCAAGCTGTGAAAAATGGCGAGGGAATGCGCCAGCTTGTTGCCATGTCGCAAGATACATCTGCCAGAGCTCCGCAAACACAAGTTGCCAAAATTGAAACGCCCAAACCTTCCGTGCAACAGGCAACATTTGTGCCGCCTGAAAACGTGGCCGAGCAACCCCAGCAATCAGACCAAACCTATATGGTCCGCGTGGCCATTTTCCACAGCCTCGACAACGCCAGCGTGGCTTACAGCCAAGTGGCATCCGCTGGCCCCACCCAAATCATCAAAGCCGTGGGTGCCAATGGCCCGCTTTACCGAGTGCAGATCGGCCCGTTTAACAGTCCTGATGAGGCCCAAATCGCCCTGCAAACAGCAGTGAACAGCGGCTTTGATGGCGCACGTGTGATTGAAACCCAACCCCTGCAAATCTCCATGAAATAACTATTAAATAACCTTACAAACTGGTGATTTGATTGCGCCTTGGCGTTGGGCTAGGCATGGCCCCATGAAAAAACTCATCGCCGCAATTTCACTCGTCTTGTTGATGGCAACATCAGCAAACGCCGAAGTATTTCTCGAAAATCTAACCTGGACAGAACTTCGCGACCAAATTGCCAATGGCACCACAACCGTCATCATTCCTGTTGGCGGCACAGAACAAAGCGGCCCCCATTTGGCCTTGGGTAAACACAATGCGCGCGTGAAATTCCTCGCTGAAAAAATTGCCACAACATTGGGCAAAACCTTGGTGGCCCCGGTCATGGCTTATGTGCCAGAGGGAAGCATTGATCCACCAACCGCCCACATGAAATTTCCGGGCACATTAAGCATCAGCGATTCTGCGTTCATAGAAATTCTCAAACAAACCGGAAAAAGCCTGCGCCATGCGGGTTTTAAAAACATTGTCATTATTGGAGATCATGGCAGCTATCAAAAAGATTTAAGCCTGGCCGCTGATCAATTGAACAAGGAATGGGCAGGCAAAGCCCATGCCTTTGCCGCCCGTGAATATTATCAAATATCGCAAAATGCCTATGTCGATTCCCTTGTTGCTGCGGGCATGAAAGATTCTGAAATAGGAAGCCACGCGGGGCTCGCAGATACGTCGCTTGAATTGGCCGCAAGTCCAGACATGGTGCGCAAAGATCAACTTTCAAACCCACAATCTGCCCTTGCCCAAAACGGTGTTTATGGCGGAAACCCTGCGCGTTCATCCGCCGCCTTGGGGCAAAAAGGCATTGACCTTATTGTTGCGGGCACGGTATCGGCAATTAAAACCTTCATCGGCAACCAGAAGTAATCCCCATGTTTTTGAAATTTATCTGTGGCACAGCAGCCGCCATTTTATTTGTGACTGTTTCAGCCCACGCTTGTTGCGATGATCCTGTTGATATGCCACGCGTGAATATATATAGCGAAATTGCTGCGGATAAAATGAACCCAGCCACAATGGGCGCCTTGCCGCGCGTCTATGTGCCCAATCATTCATCCAACACCGTCAGCGTGATTGATCCCGCAACCCATAAAGTGATTGATACATACCGCGTGGGCGAGGGGCCCCACCATATCATTCCATCTTGGGATATGAAAACCCTGTGGGTTGCCAACACCGCAAACCTCACCACCCATGGCAGCATGACGCCGATTGACCCCAC
>JANXRO010000126.1 GCA_025356765.1 Hyphomicrobiales bacterium
GGGTTGATCCACGGCTCTAAGTTTGAAGGGGCGAGCATTGGCTTTCCCAAAATGTGATCAGACGCTTTTTCGCCAATCATAATTGTGGGCGCGTTCAGATTGCCGTTGGTCACTTGCGGCATGATGGACGAGTCCACCACACGCAAATTTTCCATGCCGATGACACGGGTTTCGGGATCAACCACTGCCATTTTATCTTTGACCGAGCCCATCTTGCAGGTGCCGCAAGGATGATAGGCGCTTTCGCAATGTTCGCGGATGAAGGTATCGATCTCAGCATCAGTTTGAACCGCATTGCCAGGTTGAATTTCTTCGCCAGCATAAGGCTTCATAGCGTCTTGCCTAAACAGTTCGCGTGTCAAGCGGATGCAGGAACGGAACTCTGTCCAATCATCATCATGGCTCATATAGTTGAAAAGAATTTTGGGATGAACAGTGGCGTCAGCATTTTGAATGCGCACATGGCCGCGCGATTTGGTGCGCATGGGGCCAACATGAACCTGAAAGCCATGGCCTTCAAATGCGGCCTTGCCATCATAGCGCATGGCGGCAGGCAAAAAGTGATATTGAATGTTGGGATAATCAATTCCTGCATGCGAACGAATAAAGCCACAGGATTCAAAATGATTGGTGGCACCAAGGCCCGTTCCAAAAAGCAGCCATTCAAGCCCAATGCGGGCTTTTGAAAACAGGCCGAGTTCTCCATTCAACGTGATGGGTTGCAGGCAGCGCAATTGGAAATAAACTTCCAAATGATCATGCAGGTTTTCACCAACACCTAACAGCGGGTTCACCACATCGATGCCAGCAGCCTTCAAAACCTTTGGCGCGCCAATGCCAGAGCGTTGCAAAATGGCAGGCGAATTGATGGTGGATGCAGCCAAAATCACTTCCCGCCGCGCGCGAGCAATTTTTATTTCATTGCCTTGGAAATATTCAACGCCCACGGCTTTGCGCCCTTCAAGCAGCACACGGCGCACCAATGCTTCGGTTTGCAAATCAATTTTGCCCTTGGCCAAGGCAGGTTTGAGATAGGCATTGGCCACAGACCAGCGCACGCCGTTGTGCACTGTCATTTCCATTGCGGCAAAACCTTCTTGCTGGCTGCCGTTGTAATCTTTGCTGACCGGATATCCCGCTTGGCGGCCTGAATCAATAAACGCCTGATAAAGCGGGTTTTTGCGTTGGCCTTTTTTCACATACATGGGGCCACGATGGCCGCGCCAATCTGGCTCTCCGCCTTGAACATTTTCTTGGCGTTTGAAATAGGGCAGCACATCGGCATGGCCCCAACCGGTGGCACCCATTTCGGCCCATGTATCAAAATCGCGCGCGTGGCCGCGCACATAGACCATGCCGTTGATGGATGATGATCCGCCCATCACCTTGCCGCGCGGTGTGGCCAGCCTGCGATTGTTCAAATAAGGTTCGGGCTCTGATTCAAAGCCCCAATTATAAAGACCCATATTCATTGGATAGGAAAGGGCTGATGGCATTTGGATCAAAGGCCCACGATCAGAGCCACCATATTCCAAAACCAGAACGGTGTTTTTTCGATCTTCCGATAGGCGCTTGGCCATCACTGATCCGGCAGAGCCCGAACCGATGATGATAAAATCATATTCATTTGCCAACAAATTATTCGCGCCTCGCCCTGAAGTTCACCAAACTTGTCGCTTATGGCGGGTTTTGCTTGGGTGAAATTTGCGACGCTTTGCTGTGTGTATCCGCCACGCAGCGAAATGCACTTGGAATTTGCCTTGGGTTTTGGGAAGATGGCACAAAGGAAAAAGAAGAATGCAAATCGTGCCGCCGGGGGAAACCTGTTTTGAATGGATCAATGAGCAGGGGCAATCACCGTTTGTCTTGGTGTGTGAACATGCTTCAAACCACGTGCCCGCCGGGCTTTCAAGCTTGGGCCTGAGTGAGGCAGATTTAAAACGCCATATTGCTTTTGATATTGGTGCGGCAGGCACAGCGCGGTTGTTATCAAAACTTCTGGATGCGCCTTTGATTGTGCAGCGCTTTTCTCGGTTGATTTATGATTGCAACAGATCGCCCGAACAGCCAGTGGCCATGCCCGAATTGAGTGAAACAACGGCCATTCCGGGCAATATCAATCTGGCCGTAGAATCCAGGATGGCCCGGGTCAATGAGATTTATCGGCCGTTTCATCATGCCTTGGAGCAGTTTTTGGATTTGCGCGCGGTGCAACATAAGAAAACCAGTTTGGTTTCCATTCACAGTTTCACGCGCATTTATAAGGGCAAGCCTCGCAGCGTTGATGTTGGGCTTTTGTTTGATCGTGACCCGATGCTGGCAAATTTGTTGATTAAATCATTCCCTGATATGAAAACCCAATTGAATGAGCCCTACGGCCCAAAAGATGGTGTTATGCATCTTATGAATTTGCATGCTGCCCCGCGCGGCTTGCATCACCTGATGGTTGAAATTTGTAATGATCTGATCGACACTGAACGCAATCAACAACTCTGGGCCCAGCGGCTTTCTGTGCCGCTGCAACAGGCTGCAGCTAAACTGGGAGAGACACGATGAATAACGGCATGATGACATTAGACCAGCTTAAAGCCGAGGTGAAAGCCGGAACCATTGATACGGTTGTGGTTGCCATGACAGACCTGCAAGGCCGCTTGGTGGGCAAACGCTTTCATGGCCAGTTTTTTGTTGATGGCGGTTATGAAGAAACCCATGCCTGCAATTATTTGTTGGGTGTTGATATCGAAATGGAACCTGTGCCCGGATATAAAGCCACAAGCTGGCAGCAGGGTTATGGCGATTTTGTTT
>JANXRO010000148.1 GCA_025356765.1 Hyphomicrobiales bacterium
ATTCAAGCTGCCCTTCAATTTGGGTGGCAAGGCTTCACCTTCAAAAAGCACTGTTGCACCCGCTGCCGCACTGACGCCCGCCAACAACAACAGCCGTAGACGCTTGGCCATGTTGGGCATCATTCTTCTTAGCCTTACATCATTCGTAATTTTCAATAAAGTTGGTCACAGCATTAAATCTGTATCGCCTGTCACCACAGAACAAACTGCGCCGGCTGATGCAGCACCACCAGCCAAGGTGGATACTCCAAGCCAAACGACAACTCCGGTTGCTCCTGCAGCTGAAAACACCACACTGCCCGCCGCTGCAGCACCCATAACGCAGCCAGAGCCTGCACCTTTGGCCAACCCAAATGCTGGCCCACCCGTTCCCGGTGCAACCAATGGCCAGCAAAGTGACGCCAGTCCGCTGGTGGAATCTGATCCCATTCTGACTGCAACTTTGCCTTCAGCTAAAACGCCACCAAAAGCCTTTGACAACGGTGGCACGATTGATCCCGCTGTCGGCCCAGAAAAACTTCGCCAAGCGGCCCAAGATGGTGATGCCAGTGCTGCATTTATTGTGGCGACACATTATTTAAACGGCGACACCACAACTGCCGATTATGAAAAAGCGGCCTTCTGGTATGGCAAAGCTGCTGCAGCAGGTTCAGCGCCTGCGCAATATCGACTGGCAACGCTTTATGAACGCGGCAAAGGCGTTGATAAAAATCTGAACACTGCGCTTTCATGGTATGAACGTGCCGGTGCTTTGGGCAACATCAAGGCGATGCATAATGCAGCTGTGATTGCTGCTGGCACAGAAGCTGGCGCGCCAGACTATGCGCGCGCCACAAAATGGTTCACGCTTGCAGCCAACCACGGCCTTAAAGACAGCCAATTCAATTTGGCAGTTTTGAAAGAACGCGGCCTTGGTGCAACAGCTGATGCCAATGAGGCGCTGTTCTGGTATATGGCTGCTGCTGCACAAGATGATGTTGATGCCAAAAAGCGCGTTGAGATTCTCACAAAGTCACTAAGCCCGGCAACAGTTGAAGCTGTATCGGCACACTTTAAAACCTGGGCACCCGAAAAGGCGCCTGAAAGTGCTAACACCGTTGCTGTCAATGATGCGCAGTGGAACCCATCGACGCAAGCCGCCGCTGCAGCGATCCCCAAAAATATCAATGATCAGGCAAAAGTGTTGCTCGATAAAATGGGCTATCGCGTGGGTGAAAAAGACGGAATATTAGACCCGCGCACGGGCAATGCCATTCGTTTGTTTCAAATTCAACAAGGCTTAAAAGTTACAGGCAAAATTACCCCCGAACTTCTCAGCTTGATGCGCACCAAGGCTGGCTAACCAAGCTTCGAAAATTGAAAGCGATGAACGTTGGATGTGCCCATCATCCACACGTGGGTTTTTTCATGTTCAAACAGCCCATCAAAAGCGTTTGAGAAAACCGAGAATGCGCCAGTATAGGCACCAAAAGCAGGCATGATCAAACGGCGCTGATCAGCCACAAAACATTTGGCTGAAAGGCGGCGGCCTCGGTGAGTAACAGAACAGCCCGGATGAAGGTGGCCTGAAATTTCAAATTCTGCGGTGTTGAGTGCCGCAGGTTCGTGGCGCAACATTAATGGCCCCAGCATCACACGATCAGCCGCATGCCCGGCAATAGATTGCGGCGGACGCGGATCGTGGTTTCCACTGATCCAGAAACATTCATGTGCATTTGAAATTTTTTGTAGGCAGTGCAGATGTTCGTCTTCTAGGCGGGCCTCACCCTCGTCGTCATGAAAACTATCACCCAAAAATACCAACCGCTTTGGTGTAAATTGCTTGATCACGCGCTCTAAGTGTTTCAGTGTAATTGAAGTATCATAAGGCGGCACGCGAATGCCTCGACGCGCCAGGCTTGAACCTTGTTCCAGATGTAAATCTGCAATGATCAGCGCATTTAATTCAGGAATGTGCAATGCACCCGAAAGATCAGGACAAAGCTCCACATCTGCCAACACCAATTTGTGGGCTTTAGGCAAGGCGGCGAGACTCTGCGTCAAGTTCATCCGCGGCTTCGGCGAGAAGGGCATCATGGGCCTCTCCCTTAACCGATTCGCGCCCAATCTCCAGCAGCACCGGAACAGCAAGGGGTGACACGCGGTCTAGCGCCTTGTGCAAAATCTGCCCTTTGATGCGTTTTAACATTGCGCCAAGCCGGTTGACGTCAATTAAGCCATCTGCGGCATCATCCCATGCAGCGCGCAATAAAATATGATCAGGTTGGTGTGAACGCAGCGCATCAAAAATCAAATCTGTGTTGACCGTAATTTGTCGCGCCGTCTTTTCCTTGCCGGGATAATTGCGTTCGATCATTCCGGCAATAATGGCGCAGTTACGAAACGAACGTTTCATCAAATTGGATTCTGCAAGCCACGCTTCAAGATCATCGCCCAACATGTCTTCATCAAAAAGTTTCGCCAATGAAATTTTGCCTGCTGCAATCATGCTGGATAAATCACCCACCATCCAAATCACCAAAGCATATTCTGAAGCAACAAAACCCAAAGGTTTTGCACCCCATCGTTCAAGCCTGCGTGTGAGCAACATGCCAAGAGTCTGTTGTGCCAATCGGCCTTCAAATGGATAACAGACCAGATAATGTTTTTCAGCACGCGGAAATGTTTCAACCAAAATTTGATCAGCCCGTGGAATGGCCGAGGCCCAGCTTTGCGTTGAAAGCCATTCATGCACCTGCTTTGGCAGAAGTTGCCATTGAGCTCTATCGGCTATCATGGCGCGCACGCGCCCTGCTAGAAATGTTGAAAGCGGAAATTTTCCACCCGCATAAGATGGGATCATTGGATCACGCCCTGGGGCCTTCGTAGCCAATGCGCCAAACTCATCCAATCCTTCAAAACGCAGCACATCACCGCCAAATAAAAATGTGTCGCCAACCGCCAATTGGCTTAAAAAATATTCTTCAAGCTCACCTATTACCCGGCCACCCGTTACAACCCGACGGCCCCCCGCAGCTTTTATCGAAGCATAACGCACTTTGAGCATTTCATTTTCAATGATGGTGCCCATGTTCATTTTGTAACGCAGCACCAATTGCGGATGCGCGATGTGATAGAGCCCTGCCGCATCGCGGCGCAGCTTGGCATAGCGTTCATAGGATTTCAGCGCATATCCACCCGTGGCCACATAGTCTAACGCCTCATCAAATCGCTCGCGTTTTAGTTTGCGATAGGTGAAGGCAGACGTTACCTCTTGATAGAACTGATCGGCATCAATTGGGCCTGCACAGGCACAACATAAAATATGTTGTGCCAAAACATCAAGCTTGTGGGTGAGAGGATATTCAGAATCCTGCATGCCTTCAGTGGCTGCTGCGCGCGCCGCCTCACATTCCAAAACTTCAAATCTATTCGAAGGCACCAACATCGCGTTGCTGGATTCGTCTAATCTGTGGTTCGCCCGCCCAATACGCTGCAACAGCCTGGAAGATCCCTTGGGCGCACCCACATGCACCACTAAATCCACGTCGCCCCAATCAATGCCCAAATCTAATGTAGACGTGCACACAACGGCTTTGAGTTTGTTGGCAGCCATCGCGGCTTCAACCTTGCGGCGCTGATTGACATCCAAAGAACCATGGTGAAGCGCGATCGGCAGATTGAGTTCATTTGCTTCCCACAATTCTTGAAATAGCATTTCAGCCTGGCTGCGTGTGTTGACAAAAATCAATGTGGTTCTGGCTTTTTGAATTTCACTGTAGATTTCTGCAATGGCATAAAGCGCTTTATGCCCAGACCACGGCACACGCTCAACTGAATCTAAAATACGAATTGTTGGAGGTGCGCCGGGCTTTCCCAAAACCAGTGGAACAGGTTCTGTTCCTGCTGGTGCCAACCAACGGCACAAAGCTTCAGGGTCTGCCACCGTTGCTGAAAGACCTGTAAACCGTGCATGAGGAGCGTGTATTCGCAGCCGAGCCAATGCCAGAGACAGCAGCACGCCGCGCTTTGAACTGACAATCGAGTGCAATTCATCAATGATGACACATTTCAAGCTGCGCAAAAGATGCGCTGCTTTTGGATCCGCGATGAGAAGTGAAACTTGTTCCGGCGTGGTGATTAATATGTCTGGTGGATTTTGCCTTTGCCTGATGCGTTTGGCATAGGACGTATCACCCGTGCGGGTTTCCAATGAAATGGGCAAAGCCATTTCAGCGATGGGCGCCTCCAAATTTCGCGCAATATCAACCGCCAAAGCTTTGAGGGGAGATACGTAAAGCGTGTGAATGCCGTCATTAGAATGCGGCTCTGCCAAATCCATCAATGTGGGCAAAAAGCCAGCCAAGGTCTTCCCGCCACCCGTCGGTGAAATGAGCAAAGCGCTTTTCCCCTGAAGTCCCAATTCCAACATGTCCAATTGATGGGGCCGTGCAGTCCACGCTTTTGCTTCAAACCAGTTTTGAAATTTAAGCGGCAGTTGGTTCATTGGCGAAGCACGCTGACGAATTGTTCCAGCGCCATTTTAATGGAGTCAGCCCATTCGGCGCGGTGGGTGATACCCTCAGCATTTATCTCCTGCTTCAAAAGCGGAATGTTCAACGCTGCTGCTTCAACATAAATGCCAGACATCGTTTCAAGCACCAACTTCAAACTGCGTTGG
>JANXRO010000183.1 GCA_025356765.1 Hyphomicrobiales bacterium
GTGATGCCGGTTGAAACCTTTGGCGTTATCCAAGTCGTATCAAATGCATTGCGATAGCGGGCATTCACAATGTTCCAAGTCCAGTGATCATCAATTTTGAAATCAGCTGCCAATACGAATGCATAATATGCTTCCGCATCGGTTTTGGCCAAATGATTGATATTTGGATGGTCGCCAAAGCCATATCCGACGAGAGCAGAAGGCGTGAATGTAAATGCTCCGGCCTTCAGCTTATAACCAAGGCTGGTTTCAAGTTGGTCAACACTTGTGGAGTCAGGTCGCCAAGCATATTGGAACGCGGCACCCCAGACGATGTTGTTGTCAAAACTATGGGAATAGCCGAATTTCAAATAGTCATCGGCAACCGAGCCATCGCTCGTCTTCCATTCGGGGCTGAATTCAAGTGACAGCGTGTTGCTGGGTTTGGGGGCTGGCGCTTTCGCCACGTCGGCGGCATTGGCAGCCGATATAAAAAGGCCATTCAAAATGACGTTAGAAGTTAGAAAAATAGTGTGCAGTTTCATTATTGTCCCCGTGATGGTTGATATGCCCCCGATTATGGGAGTGCCGAAAAGAGGACAATTTAGAAATTTTAAAACCATGCCTCGGTTAATCTGAGCATTTAGTTTTTCGTGCCGTGGCAGGATTTTCGCTTGTTTCGATATCATAAAGTCATTATAGACTACTTAACAAGTAGACAATATAGTGAGTTGATGAAAAGAAACCTCCCACCATTGAACGCGCTTCGTGCTTTTGAAGCTGCTGCCCGAAACTTAAGTGTTTCCTTGGCCGCGGCAGAGCTAAGCGTTTCTCCTGCTGCCATTAGCCATCAGATCAGGTTATTTGAAGATTTCATTGGCTTGGCCGTGTTGGAGCGCGCCGGTCGCGGCATCGCGTTAACAGATGCTGGAAGGGCGGCTTTGGCACATATCCAAGCAGGCTTTAGCCAGTTTCAGGCCGCAATGGATGCTGTCGACAGCCTAGGTGAAACGGGCACGCTGAATGTTAGCGTGGCGCCATCTTTCGCTTCAAAATGGCTTTTGCCAAGGCTGCATGATTTTCAAACTCAACACCCGCAGATTGATGTCATCGTTTCGGCATCTGTGCAGCTTGTGGATTTCACCCGTGATAGCGTCGACGTGGCGATTCGTTATGGCGCGGGCGCATACCCCGATCTCCATAGTGAAAAGCTATTGGCAGAATCAGTTTATCCAGTTTGCAGCCCAGAACTTTTGAAATCTGGCGCGGCACTCAACACGCCGGGCGATCTTGCCGCCCACATGTTGCTCCATGATGACAGCCCCGATAATGACCCTTCTTGCCCGGGGTGGGATCACTGGTTGCGCGCCGCCGGTCATAGCGATTTTGATTCGACGCGAGGCCCACGTTTCAATCAGGCCAGCATGGTTCTGGAGTCAGCCATTATGGGTCGCGGTGTTGCGCTGGCGAAGTCTACTTTAGCTGAAGCAGATATTGCGGCAGGCCGGCTTGTACGTCTGTTCTCGACCGAGGTGGCGGTTAATTTTGCTTATTACATTGTGGCACCAAAATCGAAGTTGAACCTGCCCAAAGTATCGCATTTTCGTGATTGGCTCCATTCTCAAGTGAAGGAGGCCCAGCTTCAAAAAGCCTTGTTTTTTACAGATCGTTTGAACAATGTTGCGGCGTAAAACCAATATAACTCAATTGTGCAAGGCGTCAGTGTTGCCAATATGCAAGGCAGAAATGAAGGAGTTTCCTATGCATATATTTTCAAAACGCAAACTGGTGGACCGTGAGTTGACGCTGCGCGACATGCTGAATGATCCGATTGTGCAAGACGTCATGCGCCGCGATGGCGTGCAGCGTTGGCAGGTCGAGCAGCTTTTTGAAAACCTTCGACCAGCAACAAGGAAGGCTGCCTGATGACCAGTGTATTTGAAGCGTTGCGCCACTTCTTTGCGCGTGAAGAACACACTGGGCCTGTGTTGGATCACCTCTTGCACGGCAGTCTCAACCCCACCGATCGCAATGAGCTGTTTTATGCTCAGCTTCTTGATGACAAGAGGGAAGATAAGTACCGGGACTATCCTTGGCCACCAGGTTGGCTTGGCTAATGGCACTTGTGCATGCCCTCTGATGAACTCTAAATAGGTGCATGATTTCTCAACGTGCCCGATATGCCTTCAAAGCCATGGTCGCCCTTGCTCGTGTAAAAAACGGAAGGGGACTGCAAATCAAAGAATTGGCAACACAAGAAAATTTGCCCAAAAAATTCTTGGAACAGATTCTTCTGGCGTTGAAGTCGGCTGGCTATATCAGTTCGCGCCGTGGGCCCGATGGGGGCTATCAACTGCTAAAGCCTGCGGATCTTATTTATATTGGCCCAATGCTGCGTTCCATCGATGGCCCCATTGCGCCATTACCTTGCCTTTCGCGCACCGCCTACCAGCGCTGTAGTGATTGCAAAACGGAAGCAACATGCGAAGTGAGGCTAGCGTTTTCCAAAGCCTATGGTGATTATTTAACGGCATTGGAAACCACGTCATTGTCTTCGGTGATGCACCAAGCGGACGTGATTTTGCCTTCCACAGCCTAACAATTTAGTTTTTTTTAAAAGCTCATGTCGTTCTTTTTAACGAACAAGCTCTTGATATTCTATAAAATACGTATAGTATATAGACATTGAACTTAAAGAAGGAGAACATCATGCGCTTCACAACCTTAAAAACTGCCGGAACAGTCGCGGCCTTGGCTTTAACTTTGGCTGCCACCGTTTCATTTGCTAAAGCCGACACGCAGCTTTTGAATGTGTCTTATGACCCCACTCGCGAGCTCTATAAAGCCATCAACGAGGCCTTTGCGGCAGATTGGAAGACCAAGACTGGTGAAGTTGTCACCATCAACCAATCACATGGCGGCTCTGGAAAGCAGGCCCGCGCGGTGATCGATGGCCTGAAGGCCGATGTAGTAACGCTTGCTCTGGCCGGTGACATTGACACCATCGCATCCAAAGCCAAGTTGCTTCCGCAGGATTGGGCCAAGCGCCTGCCGAACAATTCCACACCATTTTCGTCGACCATTGTTTTCCTCGTGAAGAAGGGCAACCCGAAAGGCATTAAGGATTGGGGCGATCTTGCCACAGAAGGCACGCAGGTGATCACGCCCAATCCGAAAACCTCTGGCGGTGCGCGTTGGAACTTCCTCGGCGCTTGGGCCTGGGCCAACAAAAGTTTTGGCGGGGATGAAGCCAAAACCAAATCTTATATTGCTGCCCTCTACAAAAACGTGCCGGTTCTCGATACAGGTGCTCGTGGTTCCACCACCACCTTTGCTCAGCGTGGAATTGGCGATGTGTTGATCTCATGGGAAAGCAATGCGTGGTTAGCGCTGGATGAGTTTGGCGCGGATAAATTCGAGATTGTTTATCCCTCAATTTCAATCAATGCAGAAACGCCTGTGGCCGTGATTGACGTGAATGTTAAAGCCAACAACACAGAAAAACAGGCTAAGGCCTATCTCGATTACCTGTTCACCGCTCCAGCCCAAAAGATCGCGGCCCACTTACACTATCGCCCGTCGGATCCTGCTGCTGCCGATCCGGCCGATCTTGCCAAGCTGCCCAAATTTGATCTTGTTTCCATTGACAAGGATTTCGGTGGTTGGAGCAAAGCACAACAGAAATTCTTCGCTGAAGGAGCCATTTTTGACCAACTCTACAAGGCCACCAACTGAATGAGTTTGGCGCAATTCCTCCCGCGCCTGAAGCAGCCCAGCGTCATCCCGGGTTTCGGATTGACGCTGGGCTTCACGCTTTTGGCCTTGGGTCTCATTGTTATCTTTCCGCTTATTGCATTGGTTCTCAAAGCCTCGTCAGTTGGTGCCGCGGGCTTTTTGCAGGCGGCGACAAACCCGCGTGTGTTAGGCGCTCTGCGCCTATCTTTCGGAGCGGCAGCAATCGCTGCATTGGTTGATGCGGTATTTGGTGTTCTGATTGCGTGGGTGCTGGTGCGTTATAATTTTCCTGGTCGCAAACTTATTGATGCTGCAATTGATCTGCCGTTTGCGCTTCCCACTGCTGTGGCCGGAATCGCGCTGGCAACACTCTATGCGCCTAACGGTTGGATAGGTGCTCTTGCCGCCAAAGCCGGTTTCAAGATTGCATTTACGCCGTTTGGCATCGTTCTGGCTCTCATATTTATTGGGCTGCCTTTTGTTGTGCGCAGTGTTGAGCCCGTGTTGGCTGAAGCGCAGCGCGACGTTGAAGAAGCGGCGGCACTTCTTGGAGCAAACCGCTGGCGCACAGTCAGACAGATTGTTCTGCCTGCGATCTATCCTGCACTTCTTACTGGCACAGCTCTCGCCTTCGCGAGAGCGGTGGGAGAATATGGTTCAGTCATATTTATTGCTGGCAATATTCCACTTGTTTCCGAAATTGCTCCGCTGCTCATCGTCATCAAGCTGGAAGAGTTCGACTATGTCGGCGCAACCGTTATTGCAACACTCATGCTCACCATCTCATTGCTCATTCTGCTTGGTGTGAACAAGTTACAATCAAGATTGGAGATGCGTTATGCCAAGGACTGATCCCATTGGCGAGAGCCGTTTGATCCAATGGGTGCTGATCGGCATCAGTCTTACCTTCTTGGCATTCATTGTTTTTTTGCCTTTGACGCTTGTCTTCGTTGAGGCCTTGCGCAAGGGCTTTGGCGTTTACCTCGCAGCGCTTAAAGATGCAGAAACATGGGCCGCGTTGCGCCTTACATTGACGGTGGCTGCAATTTCGGTTCCACTCAATGCGCTTTTTGGCATTTGCGCTGCTTGGTCTGTCACCAAGCATAATTTTGCTGGCAAGAATTTATTGCTCTCGCTTATTGATCTGCCATTTTCGGTCTCGCCCGTAATTTCAGGTCTGATCTATGTTTTGCTCTTTGGTGCGCAGGGTTGGTTTGGACCTTGGCTCAGATCTCACCATGTCGAAATCATTTTCGCAGTGCCAGGCATTGTTTTGGCCACAACATTTGTAACCTTCCCCTTCGTCGCGCGCGAGTTGATCCCGCTGATGCAGGCGCAAGGCACCGAAGAAGAAGAGGCCAGTCTGTCGCTTGGCGCATCTGGGCTTCATACGTTTTGGCATGTGACTTTGCCCAACATCAAATGGGCGCTGCTCTATGGCGTTCTCTTGTGCAATGCCCGCGCGATGGGAGAGTTTGGCGCGGTCTCTGTTGTCTCTGGTCATGTTCGCGGCCTCACCAATACGCTGCCGCTGCAGATTGAAATTCTATACAACGAATATAATTTTACTGCGGCCTTTGCCGTGGCCACGTTGCTTGCCAGTCTTGCCTTGGTCACTCTTGTTCTTAAAACCATCTTGGAATGGCGCTATGCTGATCAGCTGGCGGCATCCCATAAACATTGAGGTTTGCTATGTCTGTTGCCGTTCACATTCGAAATATAGAAAAACGCTTCCGTGAACAATCAGTGCTGCACAACATTTCGCTAACTGTAGAAGGCGGCGAACTGTTGGCTCTGCTTGGCCCCTCAGGTTCGGGCAAGACAACCTTACTGCGCACCATCGCCGGACTTGAATTTCAAGATGGCGGGGATGTGTTTTTTGGCGATATCAATGCGCGACAGCTCACATTGCGAGAACGCCGCATCGGTTTTGTGTTTCAACATTATGCTTTGTTCCGCCATATGACCGTGGAAGACAACATCGCATTTGGTCTGCGTGCGCGCCCGCGCAGTCAGCGGCCTTCAGAGCATGACATCCGCTCCCGCGTGTTTGAGCTGCTTCAGCTGGTGCAACTGGATGGCTTGGAAAAGCGCTATCCAGCCCAGCTGTCCGGCGGCCAGCGCCAGCGCGTGGCTTTAGCGCGTGCCTTGGGCATTGAGCCGCGCGTATTGTTGTTGGATGAGCCCTTCGGCGCGCTTGATGCCAAGATCAGAAAAGATTTACGCCAATGGCTGCGTGAACTTCATCAGCGCACTGGCCACACAACAGTTTTCGTAACCCATGATCAGGAAGAGGCTTTTGAACTTGCCGACCGCGTCGCAATCCTGAATGGCGGCCGCATAGAGCAAGTGGGCACTCCCACTCAAATTCGCCAGCGACCAGAGAACACATTCGTCGCTGACTTTCTTGGTCAAACAGCCACTGAGGCAACACCCATTGCGCAGATTTTGCCGATGAAACGTAAGCCGCAGTAATTGCTGCAATCGTAAAAATTAAAGGGGGCAGTGAAAATCACCGCCCCATTTATTTGCGCCAACAGAAAAATCAGGCAGCTTTGATTAAGCCCAACCCAGTTCCGGCGTGTGCCGCAATTGCCAAGGCTTGAGTGATGTCAGCAAGAATGTTGAATAGCCCCGCGTTTTCTAGACACTTTGCGGGTTCAGTTGCTGTTGCTTTTCAAAGTTGATAGGTGACAACATACCATTCCTAACATGTTTGCGTAGTGGGTTTTAGAACATCTCGATGTCGTCGGAATAGATCCTGCCTCGCGTCGCAGTGACGTCGTTCGTATGGGATGGCAACCCATTAACGGTGACCTTTCGACCGAGGCGGGAGCACCCTTCTCAGCAGCGGGTTTTGGCAATTTGTTTCGTGATCGTTGCAATGAGGCTGGTTTAAAGCACTGCTCAGCCCTTGGCTTGCGTAACCCCAAGTAAGTACTTACTAATCTCGCGAGGTCAGAAAGTGAACAACATCGTCCAACCTATGACCCAAGGCTGGACAAAAAGAGAGAAAAGTGATTGCAAAACAATGTCATAAAAATGAGATGGCGCGCCCGAAAGGATTCGAACCTCTGACCCCTAGATTCGTAGTCTAGTGCTCTGATCCAGCTGAGCTACGGGCGCTTTCCGACGGTGTGGATAGTTGAAGCGGGCAGCCAACGCAAGGGTGGTTTTAAATATAATTTATGGCGCGGGTCTGTCGGGTAAAGTTAATTCTAAAATCGTACCTTTTTCAGATGTTTCTGCAACGCGGATGCTTCCGCCATGGGCTTTTAAAAGTTCAGCTGAAATTGCAAGGCCAAGGCCAGTTCCTCCACTTCGCGCTGCAGTTTGAAACGCCTCAAACATTTTGTTGCGAATAACGGGTGGAATGCCCGGGCCAGAATCTTTGATCGTGATGTGCAACACACCAGCTTCTCGCGCAGCGCTGATACGAATTTCATCACCCGTTGCGGGCCGTGCTTCAATGGCTTGAATTGCATTACGCGTAAGATTTGTCAGTATACGGATCAATTGTTCTCGATCTGCATCAGCTTTGATAGTGCGTGGCACATCATCGACCAATGCAATGGCATCACCTGCTTGAAAGCGCAACGTTTCGAACACGTCTTCAATAATGTCGTGCAGCATTAGTATTTCACGCCGTGGCGGCAATTCTTGCGCGCGGCCATAAGTGAGCGTTTGGTTCAAAAATAGAATTGCGCGGTCGAGTGAAGTGATTAGTTTGGGTGCAAAGCGTTGCACGGTTGGATCTTTCACGCTGCCCAAGCGATCAGAAATTAATTGCGCTGATGTGAGCATGTTGCGCAAATCATGGCTCACTTTGCTCACAGCCAACCCCAACGCGGCAAGCCTGGTTTTTTGTTGCAGCAAGCCTTGAAGCTGAACCTGCATGGCGTTGAGTTCGTGTTCTGCAATGCCAATCTCATCACTGCGCATGGTGGGAGATATCACCCGTGCGGGGTCTTCTGGTCGATCGGCAAAGTGCATCATATTGTCTGAGATACGTCGCATGGGCTTTACCAATACGCGATTGAGGGCTGCAAAAATTAAACCAGCAACAATGAAGGATAATACAATCGACAGCCCTAAAATGCGCAACCCATAGCTTAACATCGCATCGCGCAAGGGCCATTCATGCAGCGCGATTTCAATGGTGTTGCCTGTCATGGCGGGGGGTTTATCAATAACACTGATGAGGCGATCGCTCTGCAAGAACATCACGTTTAACGCAGGCAAAACCGTTGTGTAATACTGGCCGCCACGGAGATCAAAAGTTTCTTCAACCATGCCCGGGTGATCGCCACGTAAAACCAATTGTCTTTTATCGCCGCGCATCACTGAAACCGCCTCAACACCTGCACCACGCAAAATTGTGGAACGCAAATCCGCGTCAACAATTTGGCCAGGCGCAGCTTCTGCGGCCAGTGCTGCAATTTCAGCCTGCGCAATGTGAGTCTTCAACCATTGAACGCGGAAATTTGCGATCGATGGCAAGAAAATTAAAATTTCACCCAGCATCACAAACACAATTGTGAGCAAAAGCACTTTGCCCGAAAGCCCAGCAAGCGGCAGCCGTTTTGGAACATCAACCATGGGTGTGATTTAGCCGAAGATTTTCAGAAGACCTAGCAACTTGCGCAGCCAAGGCGCTTGCGCAATGCCAGCATAATTTGTAATTGCTGCACGTTTGCCAACTTCACTTAACGTTGGATAAGGCAAAACCAAATTGGCAAAAGCAGATATTTTTATTTTATTCGTGACCGCCAACACAAATGGCGCAATCAATTCGCCAGCAGATGGCCCGACGATGCTGGCACCCACAATAACCCCGCCTTTGCCCAACATAACTTTGATCATGCCTTTGGTTTTGCCCACGGCCTGCGCGCGATCATTTTCAGCAAAATGCCAAGTGACCGTTTTTGAGGCCTTTCCTAGAACGCGATACGCTTCGGCATCACTCAATCCCACATGCGCCAACTCAGGATCTGTGTAAGTGACCCACGGAATAATGTCGGTGCGATTTTTCACTGGTAACTTAAAAAATGCATTTCGGATGATAAGTCCCGCATGATAGCCAGCCACATGGGTGAATTGCAGGCCGCCCGCAACATCGCCTGCGGCATAGACATTGCGGTTAGTTGTGCGAAGTCCCTTATTCACCGTAATGCCACGTTTGGTATAGGCAATTCCGCCTGCCTCTAAATTCAAGCCTTCGATGTTTGGAGCGCGTCCTGCGGCCACCAAAAGATGCGATCCTTCGATCATTTCTCCGCTGGCCAAGAAGATTTGAAAATTCAATTTATTCATTTTAACATTGGTGATGGCGGTGTTTTCGCGGATGGATATTCCTTCCTCCATCAGTGAGTCGATCACAATTTTTGCGAGGTCAGGATCATCTTTGCTCAAAACTTTTGCGGCTTCAAGCACGGTAACATCACAGCCCAAACGACGATGCGCCTGCGCCATTTCCATGCCAATGGGGCCGCCGCCTATGATGATCAGATGCTTTGGTAAAATACGATTTTTGAAAAGTGTTTCATTGGTCAGAAAGGGCACATCTTTCAATCCAGGAATGGGCGGAATTGCAGCGCGTGACCCGGTGGCAATAACAATCTTGCGTGCTTGATAGGCTTTACCATCTGCTTCTAAAATCTGTACACTGATGAATTTAGCATGGGCTTTGACAACATGCACACCAAGGCCTTCAAATCGTTCAACGCTGTCATGCGGCGCTATTTTTGCAATGACAGATGAGACATGGTCCATCACTTTTGCATAATCAACAACAGGCTCAACAGCGGTAATTCCAAATGGTGCTGATGTTTTTTGCGCATGGGCATATTTTGCGGCGGCAATGAGTGACTTTGAGGGAACGCAGCCTGAATTTAAACAATCCCCGCCCATTTCGTTTTTTTCAAATAGAACGACCTTCTCGCCAAACTGTGCAGCAGCGGCGGCCAAAGAAAGGCCAGCTGAGCCGCCGCCGATGATGGCCAGATCAAAAATCACGAAAAAGCTTTCCATTTTTTAATGGCCACCGGAATGAGAGATATCAATCCAAGTGCTGCAAAGGCCCACAGCAATTGTGGCGTGATGATTGCTGTTGTGGATAATTCATAAGGGCAATTTTGTGCTCCATTTTGAAGAACGCAAGCATCATGTGAAAACTGCTGCGCCTCAATCACACTGCCAAACCCGCGGCCAAGCCACGCGAACGCATAGGAGCCGGGAATGATGCCAAGCAATGTTCCAAGCGCAAATGTGCGCAATGTCATCTTTGTCAAACCCGCCACCGCGTTCACTGCAAAAAAAGGAAATGCCGGAACCAGACGTAAAAACAACAGATAATTAAAGCCGTCTTTTTCAAAGCCGCCTGCAAGCTTTTGCACAAATGGCCCGGCGCGATCTGCAATCACTTTGCCCAAAGAAGTTTGGACAATTTTAAAAACCACAATGGCGCCCAGCGTTGCCGCAACAACGGTGATCGGCGCGCTGAGTGCCCAACCAAAAATAAATCCGCCGAGAATGCTCAGAATGCCGGCACCTGGAAATGACAAAGCGACAACAACGAAATATGCCCCAGTGTAGATCAACAACGCCAAGAACAAATGGTCTGCCACATAGGAATGGAGCACCGCTTGGTTTTCGGC
>JANXRO010000185.1 GCA_025356765.1 Hyphomicrobiales bacterium
CGCTCGACAGCGAGATGGGTTTTTCCGGTATTGGTGGGGCCCAGAATAGCGGTGACAGGGCGAAGGGCGGGCATCAAACGGTTTCAATTCAAAAGTTAGGCTTCCATCTAACCATGAAACATGTTCGCCGCGAAAGCAGGAATTATTTGGCGATCATTATTTTTTCAAAAAGTCGTCTGATTTCAAGGGTGCTCAGTTTTTGATGTGGCAAAAGGGAACAGCGCCTTAACATTTGGATTCAATCCAGAACGAACCGCGCCCGAATCGCTGTTAGTCCCGAATTCCACTTTTGTTCCTTCGATTTGGGTGGCGGTGCTGTGGATAAGTTTCCGCTCATTTTGCCAAATTCATGGATTTTGGGCCTTTCAATCTTAACACTTGGGCCTGTTCGTTAACAAAAACTTCCAATACCAAACGGGTGTGGAAGCCCAATGTTAACAATGCGTTCCCCATTGAGAACAGACCACGCCCGAATCGCTGATTGGACAGTTTTCTAGTTTTGTTCACGCTATAGGTGGTGGTTTTGCGTGGTTGGCCGACTAGAGTGAAGGCCAAGTTGACAGAAAAGCCGGTGTTTTGCACAAAGAGCGTTAACCATATGTGCCAAAGTTGGAATTTGGTTAAATGACGAGAAAAGCAAGGCCTTGCTTGACAAGGCGGCACCAGCCCCTTATCGAACGGCCAACAGATGCTGGAAAACAGTTTTTCCAGTTGTTTTCCTATGGAGATTATTATGGCACGTCGTTGTGAATTGACTGGAAAAGGCCCACAGGCCGGCAACAAGGTAAGCCATGCCAACAACAAAACCCGCACGCGCTTCATGCCCAACCTGTGTCAGGTGAGCTTGATGAGCGATGTGATGGGCCTTTCATACAATATGCGTATCAGTGCAATTGCTTTGAAGTCGGTTGAGCATTGCGGTGGTTTGGATGCTTTCATTATGAAGGCGAAGGGCGAATTGATGTCTGACAAACTTCGCAAGTTGAAGCGTTCGATTTCAAAAAAGCACGAAGCACAAACAGCCAGAGCTGCTTAAGTTTTTAAGCTTATGAATTTTAAAGCCGCTCTGGTTCAGGGCGGCTTTTTTGTTATGATTGCGGCATGAATAAACCGCGCCATGAGATCAATTCGCCCCGCGATGGAAGCCCACGCGTGCATTCATCAGCCGTTTTGCGCGATTGTGAGCTGGGCCAATTTACGGACGTTGCCGAACGGGTGCTCATGGCCGACACCAGCCTTGGCGATTATTCATATATCGAGCGTCACAGCGAAATTATCTATACGCAGATTGGCAAGTTTTGCGCCATCGCATCTGATGTTCGCATCAACGCCTTGAACCACCCGATGAACCGTGTTTCGCAACATAAGATTACCTATCGACCCAATGAATATTTTCTCTACGCCAAGGTCGAGAAGGATTTTCGCGAAAAGCGCAAAAGTGCTGTTGTGGAAATTGGCCATGATGTTTGGATTGGCCATGGTGCCATTATTTTGCCAGGCGTGCGCATTGGCCATGGCGCGGTGATTGGGGCAGGCGCTGTGGTGACCAAGAATGTTGAAGCCTATGCCGTTGTGGCGGGTGTTCCAGCCAAGCATTTAAAATGGCGATTTAAAAAGTCTGTCCGTGAAGGGCTTGTGGCTTTGGCGTGGTGGGATTGGCCCCATGATCAATTGGCAAAAGCTGCCGATGACATGCGCGATTTGAGTGCAGAAGAGTTTTTGGCCAAATATGCCGCGCTTATAGACAGCAAAAAGTAATTCTTTCTGTGGGCTTGAAATTTCCCACTTCTCGTATATGTAACAACGAAAGATACGAAAAGGAAAAAGATGATGAGCTTTCTAGAAAACCTCAATTGGCGTTATGCCACAAAAAAATATGATGCCGCAGCCAAGGTGCCACAGGTAAAAATCGACCAAATTCTGGAGGCCATTCGCAACGCCCCCACGTCTAACGGCTTTCAGCCCTTTGATGTTGTGGTTGTAACCAATCCTGCCATTCGTGAAAAATTGAAGGCGGCCGCCTATAATCAGCCACAGCTTACCGAAGCATCGGTGGTTTTAGTGTTTGCGGCTTGGTCAAATATCAACTCTGCCAATCTGGGCAAGGTGTTTGACAATTTTGCAAAAGTGCGTGGCAACAACGAAGCGCTGGCCGAGCGGCGCAAAAGTTCCATTGCCGGTTTTGAAAATAAAACGGCTGAAGAAAACTTCAACCATGCAGCCCAACAGGCTTTTATTGGTTTGGGCTTTGGGCTTGCCGCAGCTGCAGAATTGAAAGTGGATTCAACCCCCATGGGTGGTTTTAATCCCGCACAGTTTGATGAAATTTTAGGTTTGAAAGAAAAAGGTTTGCGCAGCGTTGCAATTCTTTGCCTTGGCCAACGCGCCAGCGAAGGTGATTGGTTGCAAGGCTTGGCAAAAGCCCGCCGCCCTGCCGCTGATATGGTTCATCACGTTAATTAAAACTGATACGATAGTTCATCGGCGGAAATTCCCGCCGGTGGACGCGAAGGCTTAAGCCTATAACAAATCCATCAAATGCGGAATAAGCGGCAGATCAGCTGGCGGCATGGGGTAATTGCGCAAGTCTTTGGCGCGAACCCATTTTAATTCTTGGCCTTCAAGCCCCTGCGCTAAGCCTTTCCAACGGCGGCACACATAAAGCGGCATGAGCAAATGAAAATCATCATAGGCATGGCTGGCAAAAGTTAGAGGTGCCAAGCAAGATTGCTCGACATCACTGCCCAATTCTTCTTTCAATTCGCGGATAAGTGCCTGTTCGGGGCGTTCACCCTCTTCAACCTTGCCGCCAGGAAATTCCCACAAGCCCGCAAGTGATTTTCCTTCTGGGCGTTTGGCCAACAGAATGCGGCCATCAGCGTCGATCAAGGCCACGGCAGAGACCAGGACGCGTTTCATCTAACTGCGGTAAGAGCCGTTGATATCAATATACCGATGCGTCAAATCACACGTCCAAACACACGCCTTGCCTTTGCCCACGCCAATATCGGCCTCGATTTTAATCTCGCGGCCTTTCATGTGGGGCATGATGTCGGCTTCTTTATAGGCGGGGTCTTTCATGCCTTTGGCAGCAACCACGATGCCACCAATTTTAATTTTCAATTTATCGCGAATGGCTTTTTCGCCAGATTTGCCAATGGCCATAACAATGCGGCCCCAATTTGCA
The DNA here is from genome assembly GCA_025356765.1 of Hyphomicrobiales bacterium. Classification (GTDB taxonomy): domain Bacteria; phylum Pseudomonadota; class Alphaproteobacteria; order Rhizobiales; family Aestuariivirgaceae; genus Aestuariivirga. Next base: position 3,188 of record JANXRO010000185.1, read on the forward strand.
TCCTCACCCGCAATGGCGGTTTTCACCAAGGGGGAATTGGCAATCGTCATGCCAATTTTGTGGGCGGCCTTGTCTGACTCAGCGCCCGTAATTTTAATCTCGATCAGCTTTTCAGCACCTTCACCATCGCGCGCCACTTGCAGCGCCAGATCAAGGCACAAGGAATCAAGTGCTTTGGCAAAGGGTTTAAGCCTTGCATCAGCAGCAGATTTTAAATCTTTCACAGCACCCGCAGCACCAGTGGCAAACAACAAAACAGTGTCAGATGTTGAAGTATCACCATCCACCGTAATGCAATTGAAAGACGGGTTCACAGATTTGGTTAAAAGCGCTTGTAAAATTTTCGATGGAAGTGCTGCATCAGTAAAAATGAAAACCAACATGGTGGCCATGTCTGGCGCAATCATGCCAGAGCCTTTGGCAATGCCGTTGATGGTGATGGTTTTGCCGCCAAGTTTGGCCTTTACCGTTGCCATTTTGGCAAAAGTGTCGGTTGTCATAATGGCATTCGCGGCCATGTTCCATGATGAAGCGTTGGCTGATTTTGCCAATTCAGGAAGCGCGTTCACAATGGGGCCCGGATTAAGAGGTTCGCCAATAACACCAGTTGAAGCCTGAAATACTTCTGCCTGCGCACAACCCAATAGCGTTGTGGCGGCTTTGGCCACGGCTTTCACGGTGGCAACACCAGCCTTGCCTGTAAACGCATTGGCATTGCCAGCATTCACCACAAGGGCGCGTGCCTTGCCTTGCTTTAAACCGTCTGCACACCAATCAACAGGGGCAGAGCGAGATTTGGAATTGGTCAAACACCCCGCAACCGTTGTGCCTTTGGCCATGGTGGCCAACAACACATCAACGCGGTTTTTATAACGAATGCCCGTTGCTGCCGCACTTAAAGCCACGCCAACAATTTCGGGCATGTCTGGAAATTGCGTCGGGGCCAGAGGTGAAATCTCATGCGCCATGGGATAGCCTTGTTTTTATTATGGGGTTTTGGGCGCGTCAGCGGGCAGGGTTAAATCGCCCTTGCCGCTTTGGTCTGTTCCATCGGATTGGCCTTGCACGGCATCAGCAGCGCCATTTTGCTTTTGCTTATCAATCAACGCTTTGCTTTGTGCCTGGGCTTCTTCCTGAGCTTTTTTCAAATCAGGATCGACAATCTCAACCTTGGCGGTGCCTTGTAATGAAGCCAACAAGGCTTGCACTTTGTCGCGCACCAACACATTGCGAATGGCGGATTTAACTTGGTCATAAGGTTGGGCAGCACCCATCTTGCGATCATCCAAACGAATAATGTGCCAACCGAAATCGGTTTTCACAGGG
>JANXRO010000202.1 GCA_025356765.1 Hyphomicrobiales bacterium
TATTGTTGCCGATGATGATGACCAGAAGGTTGAATATCCTTATCGCAAACAGGTGGTGAGTTTTCCAACGCAAGCCTTGCCTGGCACCATTGTTGTGAACCCGGCGCGGCATTGGCTTTATTTGGTGATTACCAATGGCAAGGCCATCCGCTTTGGAATTGGCACGGGCAAATATGGCAACTGGGCTGGCGAAACCGTTGTGGGCCGCATGGAGCAATGGCCCATTTGGACGCCCACGCCAGACCATTTGAAACGCCGCCCTGATCTTATTCAATATATTCATGGCATGCCGGGTGGCTTGCAAAACCCAATGGGTGCGCGGGCGATCTATCTTTTTGCGAACAATGCCGACACAACCTATCGCATTCACGGAACCGATGTGCCAGAACACATCGGCACAAAATCAACAGCGGGGTGTTTTGCTATGTTTAATGCTGATGTTATTTGGCTTTATAAGCGCGTGAAACTGGGAACGCGCGTTGTGGTGTTGGCAGCATGATCCGTCACACTGTTGTGTTCAGTTTGAAACATGCCGCACATTCAGATGCAGAAAGTTTGTTTATGAAGGCCGCAAATTTTTTGGCAACAATTCCGGGCGTTCGGAAATTTGAAAAGCTGCGCCAAACCAGCCATAAGAATGATTATCATTTTGGCTTCTCGATGGAATTTGTCGATCAGGCGGCCTATCAACTTTACAATGATCACCCGCTTCATGTGGCCTTTGTGCGCGATAGATGGATTCCCGAAGTTTCAAAATTTATGGAAATTGATTATACCGCATATTGATTTCAATTGTTCAAATAGCTCATCAAGGCGTTCATATCTCCGCCGTGATTGCTGATAACGCTGGTGAATTTGCTGCGCAGGGTTTGTGCCATCCAAATGCCCGACACATTCACATCTTCAATGCGATTGGTGCCTCTCAATCGGAAGGTGATTGAACTTCCGCCTTCTAGCTTTGCGCCCACTGTCAGGCCAGTTGAGTTTGGCACACACGATGTGATTGTGATAGCAGAGCCTGAAAAATGGCTGGCATTATCCGCCATAAATTTGCCTATGAAAGCTTTGGCGCGGGCCACATATTTGCCCTCCAGTCCGGGATCAAGGTTTCGGCGATAGGGGCCAAGTGCAAACAAGGCCAAGCTGCGCAGATCTGCAAACTTTGCGGCGGCGCTTGAAAAAGCTTGGGGTGAGCCATTGTCTGCGGCGTTCATAAATGCGCTGCCAGCGCTTTGAATAAATTTTTCGGCAGGGCAGTTACCCGCACGTGCGGGTGCAAAAAATATCAGTGTGCTGATAATCAGTATGCTGATAAATTTTAACTTTTCCGCCATGTCAATCTGCCCTACTGGATTTCCAGCCCTTGATACGGCCCATGCGCAGATGCAAATCTTTGATGGACCATTTCGCATCTGTCGATCTGGCCAGTGCATAGGTTTGCTTGCGCAATTCGCGGATCATATCATCGCGATCTGTCAGGTGTTCGATCTCAAAGAAAGGAATAGGCTTGCCCACACGCACTTTTAAATCTGTGCCGATGCGCCTTGCTGTTTCACGAAACACCAGTGAAAGCCGCAAGGTTAAGCTTAAATGGCTGGCAATTTGGAACAGCCGTGAATTCTGGCCCGTAAAATAAACGGGAACCACAGTGGCTTTTGACATGCGGATCATTTTTGCGGTGAAGGGAGCCCAAGGCAAATCCACCGCCATGCCCTTGTGGGCTTGTTCAGACGTGGCAACGCCGCCTGCTGGAAAAATGCCAACAGCGCCGCCTGCCTTCAAATGGTGTTGGGCAGTGTTGCGCGAATTCACATTGGTTTCCCGCGCTTGGCGGGTGGGCGCAAAGGCAACGGGCAACAAATGTTTGGCGGCACCGGGGTCTTGGCACAACACATCATTGGCCAAAACTTTCACATCTGGCCGAACCTTCAAGGCAAGCCATGTCAACGCAATGCCATCAAGAACGCCGTAGGGGTGGTTGGAAATAAAAACTACGGCACCGTCTTTTGGAACTGCGGCCAATGCACCAGCGTCAAATTCAACATTGATGCGAAGCAGGTTCATGGCGGAATCAAAAAAGCTGTCGCCGCGCAAAATATTTTCTTGGTGGCGCAAATATAATTTTTTTAACTTGCGCTGGCCCCCGATTTTTTCGATGGCTTGAATCACCGCGCGCTGAATCAATGGTTGATCCATCGTTGAATAGGTGAAGCGCAACTTGCGACCAATCACGGCCTGTTCCATCGATTCCAATGCTCTGGCGTTTGACGAAGCCAGTATAGCTGTTATTCGTGGCGTTCCCAAGGAGAAGTTCATGTTCACTCTCTATTCTAGGCCGGGTTCCGGTTCGGCAGCGGTTGAAGCGTTGTTGGCAGAGCTTGATCTGCCATTTCGGCTTGAAGATGTTCCAGCTGGGCCAGATCGTCACCCACCCCAAAACTATCTGGCGATCAACCCACGTGGTGAAGTTCCAAGTTTGCAACTGCCTGACAACAGTTTGATGACAGAAAGTGCCGCCATGATGATCTATCTGGCTGATTTGCATCCTGAAAAGGGATTGGCCCCGCCACTTGGCTCTGAACGGCGGCCAGCTTATTTGCGGTGGATTTTGTATTTTGCCACCGCAGTTTATACGGCGGACTTGCGTTATTTTTATCCAGAGCGATATAGCGCAGATGGATCGCATTCGCAGGGTGTGAAAGCCCAAGCGGTTATTGCGATGCAGCGCGACTTTAAAATTTTTGCGCAGTGGCTGGGTGACAAGTCTTATATTGCGGGCTCTGAATGTTCGGCAGCTGATATCTATGTTTGCATGTTGATCAGCTGGGCGCCTGATATGGCGGCCTTGTTTGCTGAACACGGCAATCTGAAGCAACTATATGCGCGGGTGGCACAGCGGCCAAAAGTTGCGGCGGTGTGGCAACGTAACGAAATGCCGCTTGCCACATGAGTGATATTCGGCGGGGTTATGTTTTCGGCTTTATTGGCATTGCGATTTTTGCCCTCACATTGCCCTTCACGAGGTTGGCTGTGCGGGAATTTGATCCGCTTTTTCTAAGCATTGGCCGTACGGTTTTGGCAGCGGCGGTTGCCATTCCCATTCTTGCTTTCAGCAAACAGCCTTGGCCTGATGCAGCAGATTTTCGCAAATTGCTTTTTGTGGTTGCCGGTGTGGTTTTTGGTTTTCCCATCTTCTCGGCGATTGCTATGCGCACAGCACCTGCGTCTCACAGTGCCGTAGTTTTGGGGGCCTTGCCTTTGGCCACTGCGGTGATGAGCACAATTTTTGCGGGCGAGCGGCCTTCACCTATCTTTTGGGGGTGGAGCATTTTGGGTTCAGCCATCGTCATCATCTATGCATTGTTTGATGGTGGGGCGGAATTGCATGGCGCTGATATACTATTATTCATGGCGGTTATCTCGGCATCTATGGGCTATGCTGCGGGTGGCCAACTTTCGCGCAAGCTGGGCGGCTGGCAGGTTATTTGCTGGGCGTTAATTTTGGCCTTGCCCATCAGCCTTCCCTTAACACTTTATTTGGCGCGCAATTTAACGTGGCATGAGAGCTGGGCGGGCTGGGGCTGTTTTGCTTACATGAGCTTTATGAGTCAGTTGCTCGGCTTTTTTGCTTGGAACAAGGGGCTGGCCACGGGCGGCGTTGCCAAAGTGGGGCAGGTGCAATTATTGCAAAGCTTCATTTCACTGTTTGCTGCCGCCACCATTTTGGGTGAAATCATCAGCCTGCGGATGATATTTTTTGCAGTGCTGGTTGCGGCCTGTGTGTGGTTTGGCCGCAACGCGCAAGTGAAGCGGGCTTAGGCTGTTGCATCCTCATAATCAGAAGGCTTGGTTTCATCAGGTGCCGTGTTGGGTATGATGAAAGACAAAACAATCGACACGATGAAATTGACCATCACCGAGAACAGCCCGATGTAGACTGAAAAGCCAGCGGGCGTTGCCCAAGTTGGCACCCATTTGTCTGGCCCCCATGCGAGGTAAATTCCTGTCAACAATCCCACTGCCCAACCGATTAACAATGGCGTGCCATGAATGCGGCTCGTGTAAAGCCCGAAGATGATGGCAGGGAAAATCTGGATCATCACCACGCCACCCAGCAATTGAAAATCAATCGCGAATTTTGTGGGGATGAACAGAATGAATGCGAGCGCTCCCAATTTCACCACCAACGAAACAATCTTGGCGATGTTGGATTCTTCAGTGTCTGTCATATTGGCATTCACGAAGGGCCGCCAAATGTTGCGCGTAAATGTGTTTGCCGCACCGATAGACATGATGGCCGCAGGCACCAATGCGCCGATTGCAATGGCCGCAAAAGAGAAGCCCACAAACCAATCTGGAAACATTTTCAAGAAAAGTTGTGGAACCACGTCTTGCGGGTTTTTCAAATCAAGGCCAGCGGCCCGGCCCATAAGGCCCAGCAAAGCAACCAAGCCCAGCACCAAAGAATAAGCCGGAAGCGTCATCGCATTGCGCCGGATTGTGCGTGGTGAGTCTGACGACAACACACCCGTTAATGCATGGGGATACATGAACAGTGCCAAGGCAGAACCCAAAGCCAATGTCATAAACGGCATCACTTGTGCGGGTGAGAGAACCAAGCCCATTGCCGCTTTAACGGGGGGTGTGAGGGCGGCATTGGCGGCGGCTTTTGCCTCGAAAGCCTTTCCAGCCGCATCAAAAATTGCGGCAAAGCCACCCAATTGATAGGGAATGAAAATCACTGCCGCAATCACAAAAACATAGATCATAAGGTCTTTGACAAAGGCAATCAGCGCTGGTGCGCGAAGGCCGCTGGTATAAGTGTAAAGTGCCAGAATAATGAAAGCTATGGTTAAAGGCGCATGAGCCATCATGCCTTCGCTTTGAAAGCCCAAGGCCTGAATAACTTTTTCCATGCCCACCAATTGCAAGGCGATATAGGGCATGGTTGCCAAAATGCCGGTTATGGCAACGGCAAATTCCAAGCCTTTGTTGCCAAAGCGACCCAAGGCAAAATCACCCGCTGTAACATAGCCATGATGGGACGAAACATTCCACAGCCGCGGCATGATCAAATAAATCAGCGGATAAATAAGAACGGTATAGGGCACGGCAAAAAAACCGTAAGCGCCGATGGCGTAAACCAAAGCGGGAACTGCAATCACCGTATAAGCCGTGTAAAGATCGCCGCCCAACAGGAACCAGGTGATCCACGGGCCAAATTGCCGCCCGCCCAAGCCCCATTCATCCAGCTTTGATAAATCGCCCGCTTTCCAACGCGCGGCCATGAAGCCCATGACGGTGACAAGCGCAAAGAACGCGATGAAAACGGTTGTGGCAACAATGTTGATGCCGCTCATTTTGCACCTTCCAATTTATCAGCGGCATAAATGAACAAGGCCGAAACCGGCACTAAAGCCAAATTGAACCAATAAAAAAATGGAAAGCCAAGCAAAGTGGGTTCAAGAGAATTATAAAATGGAACCGCCAATGCCAAAAGGCATGGAATGGCCAACAACAGATATTTCATATTCCCCTCCCAAGGACTATTCGCCTATTTATTTGGCGATTTTGAAAGAGGATAGGCGAGGAATCAGTTGATTGGCAAGGATTGCGTCTAATGACTGCAATATTATTCGTCTGCGTCAATTTCCAAGGAGCTGGTTTCATTCATCGGACGCAATTTGCGTTCGTGTTTGGCTTTTCGACCAGACACGCGTTCACGCCAAACCTTAAAGCTTCCACGTTTCAAGTTTTGGCGCATTAGGGAAATAACTTCGCCTTCTGATATGCCGATTTGATGTTTTATTTTATCAAAAGAAACTTCGTCAGCCCAGGCAAGGGCAATGATTTCACTGATGGCTGCTTCAGACAATTTTGTTTTCATTTTTGGTTTACGCAATTGGCACCCTTGCGTATCAGTTTTCGATTGGCATTTTTAATGGCAATAAGGCCCGCCAGATCTTTCTTTCTGCAAGTCTAAATGAATGTGGTTGCGGTGTTCAAAATCTGAACCGGGGCCCAACACAGTGTGGAAGGGGCCACAGGCTTGGCCACGAATGCTGCGCAAAAATTGCTGGTCTTGTGATTGGCCAAAATAATCTCGTTCAACAATAATTTCACGACCATTGGCAAGGGTGAAGCCTGCCAGATCAATGGCGTTGCCAAAGCCGTGTTCAGAAAGTTTTGCGCCATGCACATTGTTGCGGGGCCTGCATGCATAAGATGCCGCCACTTTGAAGCTGACAACGGGCGAGCCATAAATACGCTGGGCGGCGGGTTGAACTGATTGTTCAATCCACAGATTCAGCGTGTCGGCAATGCCGCAGGTGACCATGGCTGGTTGGCTGAAATTGATATTTGCAACGCTGAATACACGATAACCATTGGTGATGCCGCAACCGTTGCCTTCACCAAAATCTTTTATGGGTTCAGCTTGGCCGAAACTTTGCGGGTCAATTTGGCACGAACGAACGGGCGCTGAAACGCCATCAAGGCTGAATGCTGCGTCACGCCTGCCGCTTGAACAGGCGGCCAACATGCTGATGGTTGCCACCACAAGGAGCCAGGTTTTCCATGCCGTCATTGCCGCGCAAGGGCGACGAGCAGGGCATCAACACTGCCATTATTTTTGGCGATGTAGGATGTGAAAATGCTTTTTTCTTGGCTGGTCATTGAAAAGCCCAAGAACTTCGCGTCGATCACTTTATATGTGCCGCCAATCCATGCCAGTTTCCATGTGACCGTATAGGTTTGGCCCGCCATCATAAACACTTTAGATTCAACAAAGACGTTTTTTTCAGAATCGACTGTGGCTTGACCAATTTCATATTTGGCAACAGGATAGCTGTGGCCTTGGTCAGCAAAATAACGCGAGATAAATCGTGCAACGCCGCGATGATAACGCGCGGTTTGGCCGGATGGCAATTCGTAGTTTCCTAATGAGGTGGCGGCAATGCCCTCAATATCGGCATAGCGCTGCACCACACGCATGAAGGCTGTAACCGTGCCTTGGCGGTGGGCATGAAGCAGTTCCTTTGCAACCTCTTCCATGAATGAAATGGAAGGGTGGTCGGCGGCCATAGCGTGGCCCGCATAAGGCAAAGCTGTGCTTGCCACGATCAGACGAATAAAGCTGCGGCGTGAAATCATAGGGTTAACTTTCAGCCGTTTATGGTTAAGCTTTGGTAAAAATCTACCAAGTTTCTGACTCACGCAGTTTATCATAAAGTGCGGTAAAATCACCTTTTGACTTGCGCAGCGTATCTTCAAACAATTTTTTCATAGCAATAGAAAGCCACACACCTTTGACATTCAGGTCAGCAATGCGGAATGCGCCGCCATCACCCGTCACGCGCCAACGCAATTGCTCGCCGCTGCCGACGATAGACGAATCAACGGTTATGAATTTGCCACTTTCAGAAGAGCCAGAGACTTTTAAATCTGAACCCTGAAAGTCTTGCACATACCACACGAACAATGCGGCGGCATAGTTCGATACAAGATCATAGAACATGGCTTTATCGCCTGAAGGCAAATCTTTCCGCGACATGCCAAGGGCAAAATTCGCAACGCTTGGAATGTTGATATAGCGATTGAAAAGGCCCGCGAAACGCCGCTGTAAGGCCTTGTCGCCCCGCTTGCCACCATTGGCCAAACCCACAACTTCCATGCCCAGTTTGTGCACATAATCCTCAGCACCGCCCTTTGCAAATGCCGGGGCTGAAAGTGCAGTTCCGGCAAGCAATGCAGCGGAGTTGATCAGAAAAGAGCGGCGCGTAATCATGTTTAGCCTTTTGGTTTGTTGTCTCTACACATCATTAAATCAGACTATGGCAATGTGAAGATGTTTTGATAAAAATCAAGACAGGGGTAAAATTATTGTTGTTTCCGACTGTTTGCAGCAATATTCGAAGCATGTTGCAATCTATATAAGGATATGTTTATATAGATTTATGGAAGAACTTCTAGCCGGTTTGAAATCTGTAGCAGAGACGACACGTTTGCGCATTCTTTTTGCCCTTTCGCATGGCGAATTGAACGTGACAGAAATGACCTATGTTCTCGGCCAAAGCCAACCACGCGTCAGCCGCCATTTGAAGTTGATGACAGAGGCTGGTTTAATTTCTCGGCATAAGGAAGGCAATTGGGTTTTGTTTCGCCAACGTGAAGAAGGCCGTGGAGGTGCATTGGCTCGGTCACTGGTTGATATGTTGCCGGGCGACGATGCCAATCTTGCGGGCGACCTTGAGCGTCTTGAACAAATTCGCCAACAACGCCAATCACAGGCCGCCAGTTATTTTGCGGCCAACGCTGATAGGTGGGAAAGTTTGCGCTCACTTCATGTGCAGGAAGCGCAAGTTGAACATGCCATGCTTGATATGCTGGACGGACAAAAGTTTAAAACCATTTTGGATTTAGGAACAGGCACAGGGCGCATTTTAGAATTGCTTTCATCACGCGGGAAAAACCTGTGGGGCATTGATACCAGTCGCGACATGCTGGCGGTGGCAAGGGCCAATCTTGAAAACGCCAAGCTGAAAAATGTGCAAATTCGGCATGCTGATATTTATGCTTTGCCCTTTGGCGATGGCACGGCAGATTTGGTTTCAATCCACCAAGTGTTGCATTTTCTGGATGATCCGCAACGCGCCCTTCTTGAAGCGCGCCGCGTGCTTGGGACTTCTGGCCAATTGTTGATTGTTGATTTTGCACCCCATGATGTTGAAGAGTTGCGCACGGCCCATGCGCATCGCAGGCTTGGAATTTCGGCTGAACAAATGTCGGGCTTTTTGGCAAGGGCAGGGCTTGTGCAGCGCGAACATCGGGTTTTATCACCGCCATGGTTGAAACATGGCAAGGGCCTAACAGTTTCAATTTGGCTGGCACAGCTTTCCAATGAAGCCGCGGCCACGCCAACACAAACAAGGATTGCTGCGTTATGAGCGCCATGAAAGTTTCATTCGAATTTTTTCCACCCAAGAATGATGATGCAGAAACATCATTGTGGAACGCGCTGCGCAGGCTTGAAACAGTGCACCCACAGTTTGTTTCCGTAACCTATGGGGCAGGCGGCACAACGCGCGATCGCACGCTGGGAACGGTGGCCCGCATCGTGAAAGAAACAAGCTTGGCGCCGGCCGCACATCTCACCTGCGTTGGCGCTTCCAAAGATGAAGTGAACGAGGTGTTGCGTGATTTTTGGGCCGCTGGTGTAAGACGCATTGTGGCTTTGCGTGGCGATCCGACAGCAGGTGTGGGCACGCGCTTTCAACCGCACCCGCAAGGGTATCGCAATGCCGCAGATTTGGTGCGTGGCGTCCGTGATGTGGCAGATTTTCAGGTGGCGGTTTCGGCCTATCCTGAAAAACACCCCGAATCTGTTTCCATTGAAGAAGATTTGGCATTTTTGGCTGATAAGGCTGATCATGGCGCAACAATTGCTATCACCCAGTTTTTCTTTCACAACGCGTTCTACTTGCGGCTGCGTGACAGAATTGCGGCGCGCGGCATTAACATTCAACTTTTGCCAGGCATTTTGCCCATTACCAATTTCGCCCGTGTACAAGAATTTGCGTCAAAGTGTGGCGCGCATATCCCGCCGCATTTAATCACTCGGTTTGCTGGGTTGGACAAGGATCCTGATACGCGCAACTTGGTGGCGGCCATGGTTGCGGCGGAACAAGTTGAAGCCTTAAAGCGTGAAGGTGTGGACGCTTTTCATTTCTACACGTTGAACAGATCTGATCTGGTCTATGCCATTTGCCGCATGTTGGGCCTTGGGGCTGAAAACGCAGCGGCAGCTTGATCAGGTTTTCGAACTTGCAAAAATCAAGTTGAAACGGCATATGTGTGGCTATGGAACCCGAAATCATACAGCCTGATAACACGCCCAAAAACTCCGCTCAGGCGTTAAGCCCTGTTGGATTTGTTTTGGCGGCGCTGGGTGCAACGCTTCTAACCTTTTGTTTGCTGGGGTCGGCGGCTGTTGCTTCTGTCTGGGCATTTTCAAAAATGCTGGGTTTTCCAGATTTGATGATTGAAATTCTATTGGTGGCCATTGCAATTCCGGTTTTGATGGCAACTTTTTGGACAGCGGGTAGGGCTTGGCATGTTGAACAACGTTTGGCCCGTGGCCTTGATGTGGATACGCCAGTTTTTTCCACGACATATTATTGGCGCAAAAATTCTTAAGCGTCGTTGCAATGTGACAGTTTTAGTGGGTGATGCAGATGAGTGTTTGGGCGCGCATTTCTGATTTTGCGCAAAGCATCAGTTCATATCTGGGCGATGAAACGCCGCCTGAAAAATCAATGGCCTTCACCATCGGTATGATTGCGCTTGGCGCAAAAATGGCCAAGGCAGATGGCGTTGTAACTGAAGATGAAGTGAAGGCTTTCGCCGAAGTTTTTCATGTTCCCGAAAAAGACCGAGTGGCGGTGGAACGAGTATTTAATTTGGCCAAGCAAGACATTGCGGGCTTTGAAACTTATGCATCACAAGTGGCAAAATTGTTTGGCCCAAAATCAACCGTGCTTGAAAGCGTGTTGGATGGCTTGTTCCACATTGCCAAAGCCGATGGCATTATCCATGAAAATGAACTTTCGTTTTTAGAAAGTGTGGCTGCGATTTTTGGTTTTGAAACATCAGATTTTGCACGTATCCGCGCAAGGCATGTTGAGTTGAAAGACAATCCTTACCACGCTTTGGGTGTTAAATCAGATGCTTCGATGGCAACCATAAAACGGCATTATAAATCCCTGGTGCGCGAACTTCATCCAGATAAGCAGATTGCAGCGGGTGTTCCCCAAGAGATGGTGATTTTGGCAACGAACCGTTTGGCCAAGATCAACGCGGCCTATGCTGAAATTCAAAAGGTTCATGGTCTTTGAGCAGGGCCTTGGTCGGCACAGGCTTGCCCAAGCGCGTTCAACTTTCCCCAAACATCAATGAACGGCGCGGCGGCAAATCAATCTCTAGTTTGGTTTTGCATTACACAGGAATGAGCAGCGCCAAGAAAGCCGTTGATTGGTTGTGCAACCCAGAATCTCAAGTGTCCTGTCACTATTTGGTGGATGATCATGGCGCCATTGTGCAAATGGTGGATGAAGAAAACCGCGCGTGGCATGCGGGCGTTTCATCGTGGCATGGCGAAGAAGACATAAACTCCGTCTCAATCGGCATTGAAATTCACAACACGGGCCATGGCCAAGGTTATCCTGATTTTGGCCCTGCGCAAATGGCAGCGGTTGCAGCGCTTTCTAAAGACATTATCACGCGCCATAAAATTGAACCGCGCAACGTTGTGGCCCATTCTGATGTGGCGCCCGGCCGCAAAGTTGACCCCGGCGAAAAATTTGATTGGGCCTATCTCAAAGCCTTTGGCGTTGGCCATTTTGTAGAGCCTAAAAAATTATCAGGCGGCAGCTTTTTGCAAATGGGTGACAGCGGCGATCCGGTGATGGCGCTGCAAGCCATGCTCAAACTTTACGGCTATGGCATTGACGTGAACGGAGCGTTTGATCAGCGCACAAAAATTGTCGTCGAGGCCTTTCAACGCCATTTCAGGCAGGCAAAGGTTGATGGCATCGCCGATCAATCCACCGTGGCAACCCTGCATCGGCTGTTGCGGGGATAAGTGCGCGGGCATCATCTTTGTCCGTGCCATGGACGCTGTGTTTCATTCGGTACTCTAAGACCAATATCTGTAAATAATAGAAATTGCCAAAATGTGAGACTAATTTGAAATTCGAATTCGTAAATGGGAATCTATAATGACATATGAAGTTGTGCAGATAAGTGACGAAGATGTGACCAAAATACTTTCGATCAAAGAAGGCCATTTTGCAGACCAGAAAGCGATTGAGATTGGCCCTGCTTCGATTACGAAGACAGTATCAGCTTTCGCAAACGCGGCGGGTGGAGAGATTTACGTCGGGATTGAGGAAATTGACGCAGCCGACGGTCGTACTATTTCTAGCTGGCGAGGCTTTAATAAACCGGAAGATGCGAATGGGTTAATTCAATCGATTGAAAAGCTATCCCCACTTGGGAACCATTATTCATTGCAGTTCCTCGAATGCAAATCACAAACTGGGTTAGTGGTGGTAATTACGGTAATGAAGACGCCAGATATTATTTTAGCAACAGACGGAAAGGCGTATATTCGAAAAGGCGCACAGAAGCTCCCCGTCATTGGTGACCCAGCGCTCTATCGATTAAAAAACGACAAAGGCATCATTTCTTTCGAAGATGAATTAGTGACTGAAGAAATTGATTCCATTTCAAATTCGGTAGTAACCATAGAGTTTATGATCGATACGGTTCCGAACACGGAGCCCATTGTTTTTCTCAAAAAGCAGAACTTAGTCAGAAACGATAGACCAACTGTAGGTGGAATACTTCTGTTTCATGACAATCCACAAGCCGTATTGCCAAAACGATCAGCTGTGAAAATCCTACAATATAAAACTAAAAAAGAAGGAGAAAGAGACGCACTTGCATTTGATCCCATTACTATCGAGGGGCCAATTTATGATTTGATTTATGATGCAGTTTCAAAATGTAAGTCAATTGTAGAAACAATAGAAAAGTTAGGCGAAGGTAAGCTTGATAAAATTTCTTACCCTGAAGAAGCGCTACACGAGGTTGTTACAAATGCCGTGCTGCATCGTGACTACAGCATCCCAATGGATACACAGGTTCGAATCTACGACAATAGGATTGAAATCGAGAGCCCGGGGAAATTTCCCGGCCACGTAACTTTAAAAAATATACTTGAAACACAATTCGCAAGAAATCCGAAACTGGTACGTCTTATAAACAAATTTCCTGAACCGCCAAACAAAGATGTTGGCGAAGGACTTAATACCACTTTTCAGGCAATGGAAAAGCTTCGCTTGAAGCCTCCAATAATAGAGGAGCGGGAAAGCTCCATTGTGGTTATACTTCGTCATGAGCCACTTGATTCACCCGAGCAGCTGGTAATGGAGTACTTGAATGAACATTTCGAAATAAGCAATCTACAGGCGCGTGAATTGACAGCGATAAAATCTGAAAATTCAATGAAAAATGTTTTTTATCGGCTACGGGAAAAGCAAATGCTGGAACAGGTTCCGGGACGTTCTGGTAGGAAGGCAGCTTGGCGAAAACCTGTGTCGTAATTCAGGTGTTTTGGAGTTACAATCTACGAATGCACGCAATCTCAATTCCCGCCCGCATCGCCACTACAAGCACTCAGCAGACCATCAAAATCGGCATCTGTTAGCGGATAGCTGGCTTTGAAGTTTTTTATGGCGATGGCCACATCGTCAGCGGTTTCAAGGTTGGTGAAAAGTTTGTCGGTCGAAAGGAATTGGCCTTCAACGGTGAATCTGCCTTTTACGCCGTCTAAAGCGGCCTTGGCTGGCAGATTGAAAGTTTTGCCGTTAGCAGTGATGTGCATGGTGGTGGTTTCACCCACATGAAGCTTGGCCACATTGGCTGGCATATAGGCCGACATTTTTTTGGTGCCTATTTTGCACCAAAAACTTAAACCCACATCATCAGTTTCAGGCACGCCGAAAACCAAAAATGCTTCTTGGGCCGTTGCGTCCAACGTCCATTGCCGTTCCTGGGCCTGAACAGGCGATTTGCCAAAAAAAATACATGCCGCAACAAACGCGGTTGAGAAAATGAGATTCTTGTTCATGGGTCTAGCATAGATAAGTTTTGGCTTTAGTCTAGCAGCGGCTAGCGCGGCAATCTAATCCACGCGAATGCCTTTTTGCCGAATGAATTCAGTGAGAAGGTCCATATTCTTTACATTCGACATAAACAACATGTCAAATATGTCACCCAGCACAGGAACGCTGCCAATGCCAGTATCTACAGCTACATTTGCCAGCATGCGCACCAGCAGTGGGTTGGGCGCACCCATCTCACGGGCTTTGACCACCAGAAACAGCGAAACGGCAGCCGTTAAAACATCGCCGCCCACAGGCAACAGGCCCACAACACTATCAGCGCCAAAGCGAAACCGCGTGAAGGGAATGCCCCAGCCATTATCCATAAAGCGGGCGATTTGCTTTAGCATGCGCAAGGTTTTGATGGTTTCTGCTTCTGTCATGTGAACTGCCCCTTATCTCAGGCCAACAGATGATGCGCGTTGACCAGAATACAAGTGTTCGATTGACGGAGGCGTCTATCGCGCCTAACCCCGCCACCACCAGTCGGCTGGATGGCCGCCTTTGCAAGGTTCGAAAGGACAGCGGGGGAGGAAAGTCCGGGCTCCACGGGATTAGGGTGCCGGGTAACGCCCGGCGGGGGCAACCCCAGGGAAAGTGCCACAGAAACAAACCGCCGTGCAGAAGCCTCTGGGCAGACCGCGCGGTAAGGGTGAAAAGGTGCGGTAAAAGCGCACCGCGGCCTTGGCAACAAGGCTTGGCCAGGCAAACCCCACCCGGAGCAAAACCGAATAGGGGCGGCATGATGCTTTGCGGCATCGGGGCTTTTTCCGGCCTGTCGCCCGGGTTGGTTGCGCGAAGCTTGTGGCAACACAGGCTCCAGATGAATGGCCATCCACCACGGGAAACCGTGTGGACAGAACCCGGCTTATAGGCCGACTGGTATTTTCTCTTGGTTCACACCCCTCAAAGTGTTGAAACGAATCGCATTTGAAACGATTTGTTAACAAACGGCGAGGCATTGTCAGGCTTGGTTAACCAACTGTTATTTACGATTGCCCCATGCCTGAAACCAAGCCACAAACGCTGCGCCATATTCCGGTGATGCTGCCTGAAGTTCTGTCTGCTTTGCAGCCGGAAAAGGGTGGCATTTTTATTGATGGCACGTTCGGTGCGGGCGGCTATTCCCGCGCAATTTTGCAAAGTATTGGCGCACAGGTTGTGGCGATTGATCGGGATCCCTCGGCCATTTTAGCGGGGCAAACACTTTTGGCGGAAAGTGGTGGGCGCTTGCGTTTGGTTGAGGGCACCTTTGGTTCCATGCGCCAGATTGCGGCTGAACTTGGCATTGAAAAAGTGCAGGGCGTGGTTTTGGATATTGGCGTTTCATCGATGCAGATTGATGAAGCTGAACGCGGTTTTTCATTCATGCGCGAAGGCCCGTTGGATATGCGCATGGCCCAAGACGGGCCATCAGCCAAAGATTATGTGAACACGTTGCCCGCTGATGATTTAGCGCGGATTATTTTTATTTTGGGCGAAGAGCCACGCTCTCGCGCTATTGCCAAAGCCATCGTGAAAGCGCGCGGCGAGGCAGCCATTTTAACAACACTGGATTTGGTGAAAGCCATTGAACAGGCAACAGGCCCGCAACGTGCGCAGGACAGAACGCACCCCGCCACGCGCTCGTTTCAGGCGTTGCGCATTTATGTGAACGCTGAGCTTGATGAATTGGGCGAGGCATTGAGTGCTGCTGAAGAGCTTTTAGAAGAAGGCGGGCGCTTGGTTGTGGTGACTTTTCATTCGCTGGAAGACCGGATTGTGAAGCGGTTTTTTACAGCCCGCGGCGGCAATGTTCCGCTGGCTTCGCGCCATGCCCCAGTTGTAACGACCCAAGCAAAAGGCAGCTTTCATTTGCCACAAAAGGGCCATGTGGAAGCCAGCGACGTTGAGCGGTTAGACAACCCACGCGCACGTTCAGCCAAGTTGCGCTTTGGCATTCGCACATCTGCGCCCGCATTTAAAATGGATTTCAAATCAATTGCCGTGCCACGATTGGAGAGGCACTGAACATGTTTAAATTTATCAATGCAGTGTTGGTTATTACGGTTTTGGTGGCAGCGTTTTTTCTCTATTCGCTGGAACATACAACGCGCGGGTTGGAACGGCAGATTGCCAAAAACCAACGCATCATTGTTGAAGAGCGTGAAAAGATAAAACTGCTCAATGCCGAATGGGCAAGCCTGACACGGCCTGATCGCATTCAAAAAATGGCAGAAGAACAGCTGAAATTTAAAACCGTAACCGCCAGCCAATTTGTGCCTTTGGCCGATGTGGGGGCAAAGGTGCCAGCCACGCCACCGGTTAAACTTGAATCACAAAATGCTGATCCGATTGGCGCAATTTTGGAGAAAATGCAGTGAGCAACGCGGGCGAAGATTTCCAAACGCCGCTTTTGCAGCGCAGGCTTAAAGGGCAAAATCGCATACGGCTTTTGGGCATTGGCTTTACAGCTTTTTTTGCAGCCATTTCTTTGCAGCTTGGGCAGCTTACACTTTTGCATCACAACGCTGGCGTGAATGCTGAACTTGCCGCCCATGAGCCGCGTTCGCCACGACCTGATATTGTTGATCGCAATGGCGTCGTGATGGCAACCGACATTTCGGTTTATTCGCTGTTCGCTGATCCGCGCAAAATTATTGACGTGGATGAAGCTGTTGAACTTCTCACCGCCACCATTCCTGATCTTGATGCAAAATCATTGCGCGATAAATTAAAACAGCCGGGCCGCGCTTTCGTGTGGCTAAAACGGCAAGTGAACCCAGAACTGCGCGACTCCATTTACAATTTGGGCATTCCCGGCGTTGGCTTTGTGGATGAACGCAAACGGGTTTATCCTTTAGGCCGTTTGGCCGCACACACCGTTGGCTATGTTGATGTGGACAGCAAGGGCATTGCCGGCATTGAAAATTATCTCGACGGGCAGGGTGCTATCTACACTGCATCTTTGAATCAACCTGAAACCCACACAACGGCGCCGGCCCAACTTGCAATGGATATGAATGTGCAACAGGCGGTGACAGACGAGGTTGCCAAAGCTGTTATTAAGTTCAAAGCCAAGGCCGGCGGCGGCATTATTTTGGATGTGGAAACGGGTGAGATCGTGGCCCTTGCATCGCTGCCTGATTATAACCCCAATGCCGAAGACAAGCATCTGACATCAGACCAACAAAACAAACTGACCAGCGGCGTTTATGAATTGGGCTCGGTTATCAAGGCTGTTACCTTTGCAATGGCCTTTGACTATGGCACCGCCAATTTGCAGTCAACCTATGATACACGCCAAGCCTTGGTGATAGGCAAAGCGAAAATTCATGATTTTCACGCCGAACATAAAGTTCAAACCGTTGCTGAAGTTTTTACCAACTCTTCCAACATTGGCACGGCCAAAATGGCCCTGCAGGTTGGCATTGAAAACCATATGGAATTTTTGCGCCGCGTTGGGCTTCTCGATAAATTAATCACCGAAGTTCCTGAAAGTGCCAAGCCGTTGTTGCCCCGCCATTGGAGCAAATTGGCATCAGCCACTGCTGCATTTGGCCATGGTTTTGCCGTACAGCCATTGCAAGGATTGTCGGTGATTGCAGATTTCATCAATGGCGGCATGTCGGTTCCGCCCACGTTTTTAAAGCGCACGCCTGAAGAGGCGGCCGCACTTTCGCATCGTATAGTGAAGCCTGAAACATCTGAAAAAATGCGTTATTTGTTCAGGCTTAATGTGTTGGAAGGAACGGGTTCCAAGGCCGATGTGATTGGATATCGCGTGGGTGGGAAAACCGGCACGGCGGAAAAAGTTATTCATGGCCATTATTCCAAAGACAAAAGCTTGGCCACTTTCATTGGGGCTTTCCCGATGGAAAAACCCAAATATGCAATTTTTGTGATGTTGGATGAACCCGTCGCGTTGCCTGAAACTTTTGGCTTTGCCACAGCAGGTTGGAACGCAGTTCCGACAGCTGCAAAAATTATCGAGCGCGTCGCCCCCATGTTGGGAATTACGCCCGTGTTCACGCCCGAAGATTTGGCCAAGCTTGCCAAACAAGCCAAAGCCGCCGCAGCAAAGAAGGATGGCTAAGGCATGAGCATTATGCTTTCGCGTTTGCTATTGGAGGATGCCGCCTTGCCGCCATCAGGCGACGTGATGATTACTGGCATCACCGCAGACAGCCGCGAAGTGAAGCCCGGGTTTTTATTTGCAGCTTTGCCCGGCGTTAAGGTTGATGGAGCCGCATTTATTGCACAGGCCAAAAAAGCCGGGGCTGCCACCGTGTTATGTAGCAAGGGCATTTCGGGTGATGTGATCAGCGTTGAAAATCCGCGCCGTATTTTGGCGCTTACTGCTGCGCGCTTTTATGAAAATCAGCCTGATACGATTGTTGCTGTCACCGGCACCAATGGCAAAACCTCTGTTGCAGTTTTTGTGCGCCAGATTTGGGCGGCCATGGGCTTTCGCGCCGCAAGCCTTGGCACCATTGGCGTGGTGGGGCCTGATGGCTCA